>CALEYY010000017.1 GCA_937928295.1 uncultured Moraxellaceae bacterium | reverse complement strand
GCCATGCTGATGCTGCTGGTCAGCGCAAAGCCACGGAAACGATGGTGCTTGAGCAGGTTGCCGTAGGCACGCAGGGTGTCGGCGAGCACCAGCGGGCGACGATTTTCGACATCCAGTGTTTCCGGCAGGTTGTAGTGCATGGCCCACAGGCAGAGGCTGCCGTAGGCGACCAGCGCCAGAAAAATGGAGTGCCAGCCGAAGTAATGCAGGAGCTGGCCGCCGAGTATGGGCGCGACCATGGGGGCCACGCCCATGACCAGCATCATGGCGGCATACATGCGCGCGGCCTCGGCGCTGTCGAAGCTATCACGCACGATGGCGCGGGCGATGACCACGCCAGCGCAGGCCCCGAAGGCTTGCAGGAAGCGCAGCGCAATCAGTGCCTCCACCGAGGTGGCCAGCGCGCATCCCAGCGAGGCCAGAATGAACAAGCTGAGGCTGGCATACAGCGGCGGCTTGCGGCCGAAGCGGTCAGCGAGCGGGCCGTAGAAGAGCTGGCCGAGCGCGAAGGCGGCGAAGAAGGCGGCAAGCGTCAGCTGCATCTGGCTACCATCGGTGGCGAATTCGCGCTGCATGGTCGGCAAGGCCGGCAGATACATGTCGATGGACATCGGCGCGAAGGCCGTGAGGCTGCCGAGCAGAAAAACCAGCATGGGTGTGCGTTGGGCGGCTGGCATTAGTCGTCACCCGCTTCGGCTGCTGTGTCGAGAATGCCTTCGCCGAGGCGCTTGGTCGGCTTCACGCCGAGATCACGCAGCATTTCGGCCTGACGCACGAGGCTGCCGCGACCGCTGCTGAGCTTCTTGTGAGTGTCGTCATAGGCTTTCTGGGCTTGATTCAGGCGCGTGCCGACCAGCTCCAGACCCTCCACGAAACCGACGAACTTGTCGTACAGCTCGGCCCCGCGCTGGGCGATGTCCTTGGCATTACGGGTCTGCTGCTCCTGTCGCCACAAATGCGCCACGGTACGCACCACAAACAGCAGCGTGCTCGGGCTGACCAGCAGCACATTGCGCTTCCAGGCATCCTGCCAAAGCTCGGCATCGTGGCTGGTGGCGAGCATAAACGCCGGTTCCACGGGGATGAACATGAGCACGAAATCCAGCGATTTCAGGCCGTACAGCTCCTGGTAATTCTTGTCGGACAGCCCCTTGATGTGCGCCCGTACGGAGTCGAGATGGCGCTTCACGGCGGCGTCGCGCACCGTGTCATCGTCACTGTTGGCGTAATCGAGGTAAGCGTTGAGCGACATTTTCGCGTCGATGATGAGGTGCTTGCCCTCCGGCAGGTGGATGACCACATCCGGCTGGGCGCGCGTGCCGTCGTCGCGCGTGTGGCTTTCCTGCACTTCGTATTCTTGGCCCTTGCGCAGGCCCGATGCCTCCAGCACGCGCTCCAGCACCAGCTCGCCCCAGTTGCCCTGGGCCTTGTTCTGGCTGGTCAGCGCGCGCGTGAGATCGGTGGCGCGCTGATTGAGCTGCTGGTTCAGACCCATGAGCTGCTTGACCTGCTCGGCCAGCGCCGAACGATCTTTGCTTTCAGTCACATAGGCGGTCTCGACCTTGCCCTGGAATTCCTGCAGGCGCGACTTCAGCGGCTCCAGCAGCTGGCCCAGCGCAGACTGGTTCTGCTCGCTGAAGCGCTTTGATTTCTCTTCGAGGATTTCCTGCGCCAACACCTGAAACTGCTGCGTGAGCTGGCCCCGGGCATCCTGCAACAGCGCCAGCTTTTCGCCGGACTGCTCGCGTTCGCTTTGCAGCTCACGGGTCAGGCTGGCCAGCCGCTCACGGGCCTCGTTCAAGGCATTGCGCAGCTCGGACAACTCTTCATCTCTGACCGTACGGTTCAAGTCCTGCCGCTTCAGCTCTTCGCCAAGGCCAAGCACGCGCTCTTGCCAGCGCGCGAGATCAGCCTGCGATTCGGCGCGAATGCGCGTCTCGGCAGTGACCACTTCGGTCTCCTGACGACGCAAACGGCCTGCCAGAGCAACATACATCAATAGCGCGCCAAACAAGGCTGCCATCAAGGCAACCGTCACACTCATCACTTCCATTTGCCCAAGCCCTCGTTACACTCCCGGCAAGATAACACGCAGCTCATGGCCAACAGCTCGAACAAGCCCGGTTTCGGTTATCCTTCACATCTGGATGTTCACTTTTTAGCAAGGCCCGCTATGCGCCTGAGTCTTTACATCACTGCCGCACCGGAGCAGGAAACCGCCTTCCGCGCCTGGCAATTTGCCCAGACGGCGGTGACGGCTGGCCATCAGCTCGAACGCATCTTCTTTGCCGGAGCTGCTGTGCAGCACGGCCAGGCACTTGCTGCTCCCGGTCGCGATGAAGTGTCGCTGACACAACGCTGGCAACAATTGCAAAAGCAGGCACAGGCACTGCCCGGGGCCACTGCACTGTCTTGCGAACTCGTGCTGTGCGTCAGCGCCGCCTTGCGTCACGGTGTGCTCGATGCTGAAAGCGCCCAACGCTGGGAAAAAACGGCCGTCAGTCTGGCTCACGGCTTCATCATCAGCGGGCTGGGTCAGCTGGCCGAGGCACAGCTCACTGCAGACCGCCTCATCCACTTTCCGGCCTGACCTCATGCGCCTGCTCATTATTGCCGCCAGCGACCCCTACCGCGATCTGCATGCCCAGGAACTGCTGGACGCCATGCTGGTTGCCGCCACTTTCGGTGCCGAAGTGTCGCTACTGTTTCAGGATGCCGGCGTGCTCCAGCTGCTGCCCGATCAAGCCGCCGAGCGCCTGGGCCGGCGCAGCCTGAGTCGCCAGCTCGATGCCCTGCCCCTGTTCGACATTGACCGTATCTATGTCGACATCCACGCCCTCGCCAGCCTCGGCCTGAAAACCTTCGATATGGTTCTGCCGGTGATGGCACTGGATGCTCAGGAAATGTCGGCCTTGCTGGCCGTACACGATCAGGTCATACGCACATGAGTACTTTGCATATCCTATATCCAGGCGAGTGGCCGATGGCGCTGGAGCGGCTTTGGTCAGCCGGCGATAGCCTGTTGCTCGCCGGTGCCAGTGTCTCACTTGCACTGGCGGCCAATGGTCCCTTGCAGCGCTTCATGGAGCGCACCGGTTCGGGTACCACCGTGATGGCGCTGGACGATGCCGTACAGTGCCGAGGGTTGCAGCCACACTGGCCGAAACAGATCGCGCTGATCAGCCACGAGGCTTGGGTCGAGGCCGTGATCGCGCATCCGAAAAGCCTGAGCTGGGCATGACACAGCCGTTCTGGGATCCGACACGGTTGCGGCCGGAATTTGCCAGCGCACATTTCGACAGTGAGGGCTTTCTGCGCGACATCCGTATCTGGACGCCGGCCTTGGCCAATGACATCGGCCGCTGCCTGCAATTGACTCGCAGCGATGCGCTCAGCCCTGAGCAACAGGCCATTCTGCTGGCCGCCCGCGAATTCTTCGAGCGCTATCAGCGCATGCCGACGACGCGTGCTTTCGTCAAACATCTGGGCCAGACGCTTGGTGAATCTTACAGCGGCAGCGCTGAACTGATGCAACACTTCCCGAACTATCCGATGCGTCTGGTGGCACTTTGCGCCGGCCTGCCGAAACCCCCGAACTGCTTTTAAGCGGACAAATCGCCTCATGGTCATGAAAAATCTTTACAAGACCGCCGAACACCCGTTTGCGCAATATGTGCGCATCTTGGGCAAGGGCAAGACCTCCAGCCGCTCGCTGACGCTGGAAGAAGCGCGCGATGCCATGACCATGATCGTCGCCGGCGAGGTTGAGCCGGTGCAGCTCGGTGCCTTCCTGATGCTGCTGCGCGTTAAGGAAGAGAGCCCAGCCGAGCTTGCCGGCTTTGTCATGGCAGCCCGTGCCGGCCTGCAGCGCGAGCGTGATTACGCCCTGATGAACGCAGGTCAGAGCGCCATCCAAGTCGATCTCGACTGGTCATCCTATGCCGGCAAGCGCAAACATTACCCATGGTTCCTGCTCGCCGTGAAAGTGCTGGCGGCGCAAGGCGTGCGTGTGTTCATGCACGGTGCCAGCGGCCACACCATCAACCGGCTTTACACCGAAGCCGTGCTACCGCATCTGGACCTGCCGGTCTGCCAAACATGGTCCGAGGTCAATGCCGCACTGAGCGCAAGCAACTTCGCCTACCTCAGCCTCGATACCGTCTGCCCGCCATTGGGCGAGATCATCCAGCTGCGCAATGTGCTGGGCCTGCGCTCGCCGGTGCATACCCTGTCGCGCCTGCTCAACCCAGTCGATGCGCCCTATGTCATGCAGGCCATCTTTCACCCGGCCTACCGTGAGTCGCATCAGCACGCCGCCGAGCAATTGGGCTACCGCAACAGCTGCGTGATCAAGGGCGAAGGCGGCGAAATCGAGCGCAACCCTGACGGCCTATGCCTGGCCAAGCAAATCGTTGATGGCGTACTCACCGAAGAGGAGTGGCCAGCGCTGTTCCCGTTACGCCATGCCGCCGAAGAGGCTTTCGATCTCGACCATTTCCTAGCCGTCTGGCGTGGTGAAGCCGAGCACGAATATGGCGAGATGGCTGTGATTGGCACACTCGCCCTCGCTCTGCGCGTGCTGCAGCGTGCCGATAACCAGGCTCAGGCACTCAGCCTCGCGACTGGCTATTGGCAGCAACGGCATCAGGCTTGATGCCCGCCCGACATGACTGACACAACTCAGGCTCCTTGGCTGAGCTATCGCGAGCCGGCGGTGCGCGACCTGGTCTGGCTGATTGCCAGTGCCCCTCTGCTGCCTGCTGCAACAGAGACCAGTCTGCCTTGCCCAGCATCGATACGCTGGCCGAGCAGTCAGGACTATCTGGCGCTGTATGCCCGACACGAAGCTTGGCTAAGAGCGCTCGATGCCTCGCCAGAACCACTACTGGCAGCACTAAATCGCAGCCGTGATCATCGGCTCGGACACTATGCCGAAGACCTGCTGCTGTTCTGGTTGGCCTCACCAAGCAATATCGAATTCGAATCAATAGCCGCTCATGTCGCTTTACGCGAGCAAGGCATTACTCTCGGCGAGCTCGATTTTCTCGTGCGCGAGCGCAGCACCGGCCAGCTTTGGCATATTGAACTAGCCTTGAAGTTCTATCTGGGCACAGCAGATCAGCAATGGCTGGGGCCAAATCGGCAAGACAGCCTGGCACGCAAACTCAAACATCTCTGCCAGCAGCAGCTGCCGTTGCTGAAAAGCCCCGCTGGTCAGGCCTGGTTACAAACACAGGGACTGGAAACGCCTCTGACTTGGGCTTGGCTCAAAGGCCGGCTGTTTTCAGCCTTTGCCAAAGATGCTGCTATTGATACACCACAATGGTTCACGCCCGACGAGCTGGTCATCTTTGCCCAGCAGCATCCTTTTGATTGGTTCATGCTGGACAAAAGCCAGTGGCTGGCAACAGGCCTGACGACACCCGGCCAACATATTCCGTTTGCTGTCGACACCCATCTTGATCAGTTTCCTGTCAACGCAACACAGGCCTTGATCGCCTATAATGGAACACATGAAGTGTTACGCGCCTTTGTTGTAGGTCAGCACTGGGCACAAGCACCGATTTCCACATTTTGATTTGTCAGTCTCAACAAGCTGTGCACTACACTACTCACTCTTGATATGGACACGGACTGTTTGCCCATGCGCGTTTGGATACTGCCCCTGTTTGCTTTGCTGCTGAGCCTGCCTCCTGCCGCACACGCTGTGCTGAGTATAGAAATCAGCCAGAAGCTGGCCGCACTGAAACCGCTGGCGATTCTGCCTTTTGCCGATGAAGATGGCAGCGAAAACATCGCCAATGTTGTGCGCAACGATCTGAATCGCGGCGGCCTGCTACAGGTGGTCGCCGAAAACGATGTGCCGCTAGGCATAGCCCTCACCGGGCTCATCAATGATGAAAGCTGGCAGGTGCTGCCGGGTGACTTGCTGCTGCGCGGCAGCCAGAAACGTGAAGCAGACGGCAAATACACTTTCAGCTATGAACTCTTGCGCCGCGATAGCACGCAAGCAATTCTGGCTGAACGCTTCAGTGTAGGCAGTCAACGCTGGCGTGATGCCGGTCACTACATCAGTGATCGTATCTTCGAAGCGCTAACCGGCGACAAGGGTATCTTCTCGACGCGCATTGCCTATATCAATGTTTATGAGCGCGATGGCAAACGCCGCTATCGCCTTGAGTTAAGCGACATTGATGGTGCGCGCCGCACACGCCTGCTCGACTCCAGCGAACCCATCATGTCGGTCACTTGGTCACCAGATGGCCGCAGCATTGCCTATGTGTCGTTCGAGAGTGGGCAATCACAGATCTACACACAAAACCTGCAAACTCGCGAGCGCAAGCGCCTGACTGACTTTAACGGTATCAATGGCGCTCCTTCATGGTCTCCCGATGGCAAGCGTCTGCTGATGTCGCTGTCGCGTGATGGCAATGCCGAGATTTATGTCATGGATATTGCCACACAGGCACTCACGCGCCTGACCGACAATCTCGCCATCGATACCGAACCCCGCTGGCTGGGCGACGCCGAGCAAATTGTGTTCACCTCAGATCGCGGCGGCAAGCCACAGCTTTATCGTCTTGACATGAGCAATGGTGACACCAAACGCCTGACTTTCACCGGCCGTTTCAATGCCAAAGCGGCACCTAGTCCCAATGGGCGCTATGTGGCCATGGTGCATGACAGCGGGGATGGCCGTTATCGCTTGGCAGTCCGTGATTTTAATAACGGCATCACCGAAACATTGACTGAAAGTGCGCTCGACGACTCCCCCAGCTTTGCACCTGATAATCGCCTGCTGGTCTACGGCAGCCGTCAAGGCGGTGGACGCGGCTTGCGTATCCAATCCATCGATGGCAAAGCACAATGGCGCATGCCAGCACAGCAAGGCGAAATCAAAGGCCCTGTCTGGTCGCCTTTCTTACGCTAACCGATTAAATTTCACTTTTAAGGATGACACTCATGAACATGAACACCCGATTTCGCTTCAACGCACTTGGCATGGCTCTCGCCCTGCTGGCACTCAATGGTTGCTCCACGCTGGACAGGCCTCAGGACGGCATTGACACCAACCCGGCCACAGCATCCGGCCCACTGTCACCGGCAATGGCAAGCAATCAGCTCGAAATCAACCGTGCAATCGATGCTAGCTGTGCGCCTGCGGCCTTGGCAGTACTGGCATCACGCTTACCCGAGGAGAGTCAGCAGGTAGCCATTACGCAGACTGTGTTTCTCTTCGGTACTGACAAATATGATTTGAATACAGAGACAACGGGCGTGCTGACTGCACATGCAGCCCTGCTGCTGCAGCAAGCGACATTGCGCTTGAAAGTCACTGGCCACACCGATGAGCGTGGCACTGCCGATTACAATCTGGCGCTTGGCGAACGCCGTGCCAATACGGTGGCGACGTTCCTCGCTGCCGCGGGGGTCAATCCGGAGCAGATGCAAGTCGTCAGCTACGGTGAAGAAAAGCCCTTGGCTATGGGTGGAGATGAGGCTAGCTGGTCGCAGAATCGTCGTGTCGAATTGACTTATGCGGGTTGTGCTCAGTAAAGAGCAATGCCACTCAGGGAAATATCAGGCATCGCTGATGCGACCGCGCAAGGCCTTAACCTGACCTCGTTGTACTTTGCTGTCCGTACGCTGCCGACGCGCACTGCGCGTCGGGCGTGTTGGCGTGCGCGTGGGCAGCACATGGTTGGCCTGCGTCAGCAACTCCTGCAGGCGCACCAGCGCATCCTCACGATTTTTCTCCAGACTGCGAAAACGCTGAGCCTTGATGATGATCACGCCATCACGGCTGATGCGCTGATCCGAGCAGGCCAGTACGCGCGCCTTGACCTCATCCGCCAGCGATGACGCCGCCACATCGAAGCGCAGGTGAATAGCATTCGATACCTTGTTGACATTCTGACCACCGCAACCCTGCGCACGGATCGCGATGCACTCGACCTCATCGAGCGCGAAGGTCACAGCGGGTGACATGGGCATGTTGATTTCCTTTTTCTGTGACGCGGTCAGCGACGGCTGAACGAGCCCAGCAGGCCGCGCAGCAGTTCACGCCCAATCTTGCGCCCCACTTCCGAGCTGGCCGCCCGCGCCGCACTTTTCGCCGCCGTTTCCCAGATGCTGTCCGGCTCCTGTGCCGGGCGTTTGGTAGCCGCCTTGGCTTCTAGCGCAGCAGCTTTCTCCGCCGCTTTTTGCGCGACAGCCGCGTCAGCTACGGCGACGCTTTCTTGTGCACGCGCCTGCAGCTTCTCGTAAGCCGATTCACGATCCAGCACGGCGTCGTAGCGGCCCTTGAAGGGCGACCGGCCCATGATCGTCTGTCGCTCTTCGGCGCTGACCGTGCCCATGCGCGAACGCGGCGGGCGAATCTTGGCGCGCTCTACCGGTGATGGCACACCGCCCTCACCCAGCGTCGACACCAGCGCCTCGCCGACGCCCAGCTCCAGAATCGCCGTGGTCACATCCAGCCCCGGCTTGCCCCGGAAGGTCTCCGCCGCCGCCTTCACGGCCTTCTGGTCGCGCGGTGTGAAGGCGCGCAGGGCATGCTGCACGCGGTTGCCAAGCTGGCCGAGAATCGTCTCCGGCACATCCAGCGGATTCTGCGTGATGAAGTAGATGCCGACGCCCTTGGAGCGGATCAGGCGCACGACCTGCTCAACCTTGTCGATCAGGGCCTTGGGTGCGTCGTTGAACAGCAGATGCGCCTCGTCGAAGAAAAACACCAGCTTCGGCAGGTCGGCATCGCCCCGCTCCGGCAGGTTCTCGAACAGCTCCGACAGCAGCCAGAGCAGGAAAGTCGCATAGAGCCGGGGCTGCTGATAGAGCTTGTCGGCGGCCAGCACATTGATCACGCCACGGCCATCGAGCGTGGTCTGCATGAAGTCTTCCAGCTTCAGCGCCGGCTCGCCAAAGAACTGCTCGGCGCCCTGCTGCTCCAGCGTCAGCAACGAGCGCTGGATAACGCCGATGCTGGGCTTGCTCAGCGTGCCGTAATCGCTGCCGAAAGCGGCCGGATTGTCGGCGGCAAAGCTGAGCAAGGCGCGTAGGTCTTTCAGGTCGAGCAAGAGCAGGCCGTTGTCATCGGCGTATTTGAACAGCAGGTTGAGCACGCCCTCCTGAGTCTCGTTCAGATCCAGCATGCGCGTCAGCAGCAGCGGCCCGAGATCGGAAATGGTGGCGCGCACGGGGTGGCCCTGCGTGCCGAAGACATCCCAAAACACCACCGGGTAAGCCTGCGTGCGGAAGTCCGTCATGCCGGTCTTGGCGGCGCGCTCGGCGAGCTTGGGATTGGCAGCATCGCCGGCCTGTGACAGCCCGGCCACATCGCCTTTGATGTCGGCAAGAAATACCGGCACGCCGAGGTCGGCGAAGCCCTCAGCCAGAATCTGCAGCGTGATGGTCTTGCCCGTGCCGGTAGCGCCGGCGACTAGGCCGTGACGGTTGGCGTAGCGGCCTTCGAGGAAACAGGCGATATCACCTTGGCCGATCAGAACACGGTTTGTAGTCATGAAAGCTCCTTGCGCAAGCGCTGGGGTAGGCAAAGTGGTAACCGTATCATGGAGTTCACGCCGCAGGAGACCGGATCAGACGCGACATGTCGGCAGCTCGCCCCTCAGATCACCAAATACCCCAAAACACTCAAGGCGCTGGCAAATTGCACCGCCGTGCCTGCCAGCATCACGGCCCGGTGTTCGAGCACCGCTTGCTCAGCCGTGATGCCTCCCAAGGCCAGCAGCATGAAGGTCGCCAGATCACAGGCCACGGAAACATCGGCAGCAACGGGCGATGGCCCCGAGCGAGGCAGCACGCGGCCGTCATTGACCCTGAAATGCAGCGGCTCGTTGCCGACCCGAAACTCGTAGATGGCCTGAACACCCGCGCTCGCCGAAGCGCTGGCAGCGCCGGCCAAGCAAAGCGCAATCAGCTCCGCTCTGGCACTCGACGGCTCGATTCTGTCATCCATCGGCAGCTTCAGCCCCCACAGCCCGATCGCAATCAGCGGGGCACGAAGTTGCTCACCAAACTCAGTCAGCTCATAGACAGGCATTGGCAAGGCAGACTTTCTAACGACGCCATCGGCCGTCAGAGAGGCGAGCCTCTCCGACAGCCGGTTGGTCCCCATCGCGGGTAACACGGCCAGCAGATCCTTGAAGCGCTTCGGGCCCAGCAACAGCTCTCTTACAACGAGCAGCGTCCAGCGCTCACCGAGCACATCCAGACTTCGCGCAATAGGGCATAACTGACCATAGGTTTTATTCGGCATGAGCGAATTATGGCGCTTTTCGTCAATGACCGGAAAAAATCGTGCGATCGTAGGGCGACAGCGCTTTCGGTGACTGCAGGAACTCCGACAGACCTTGAAACCAGGTCATTTCCAGATAATCACCCGTGATAACCAGGTCACCGTTACCCAAACCTCTGAGAAATGCCGCCTTGCTGTCTTTTGCCGACAAGATCGCGAAGCCCTTGGCGGCGTCCTTGAAGGTGAGGGTGAATTGAGCCTCCTTGGTCAGTCCGGCGAACGATCGTATGGAACCATTGCCAACGACGAAGTAGCGGCCCGTACCGCTGCTTGTTCGGATCTGGAATGTCTGCTTTTTTCCCGCAATGTACTTGGCACATTCGGGATTGGTGCTGACCTCTTTTTTCAACAGCAGGGTGAAAACCCAGAGCAACATTTTGAACTTGAACATGGAAATCACCTTACTCACTCAGAAATTGAATGGCGTGCTTCAGAAACCGCTCCGGGTACTGGAACTGCGCCGCGTGACCTGCATCGGGGTAGATGAACAGCTGCGCATTCGGGATGTTGCGCGCCATGTAATACGAGTTGACCGTCGCGACCATGACATCGTTGACGCCGTTGAGAATGAAGGTCGGCTGCTTGATCTCGCGCAAGTGCGCAAAGGGATCTTGCTCCGATAGCCTCGCCATGAAGTGCATGCAGGCCTCCAGCTGCGCCTTTACGACGGTCATGGGCGATAGCGGGTCCTGATCCACTCGTTGATGACGACGCGCCCAGAACTCATGCGCGGCCTGCTTGGCAGCGGCTGATCGACCGAAAAAGAGGTATTGAAAGTCTTCAAAGCTCGGCACTAGCCGTGGTGCAGTCTCCAGTGCCGCATGTTCCATTTCCGGATCGCCGCCACGAGGGCCGGTGCCCAGCAGCATGATCTTGCGAACCAGATCAGGATGGCGCCGCGCCAGATCCTGCGTCTGAAAGCCTCCCAGCGAAAAGCCCAGCACATCCACTTGGCTCAAACCCAGTGCGCGAATGAGCGCCGCCACATCATCTGCCATGTCTTCGACTCGGGTGCGCGGCGTGCCGGATGACGAGGCGATGCCTCGGCCATTGCAGAGTATGACCTCCCGGCCTTCGGCCAGACCGTCCGTCATGAGCGGGTCCCAGTTATCCATACCGCCACGGAAGTGCTGGAGGAATACCAGGGGTGGTTGATCCGTGCTGGCATTGCCCCAGCGGCGATAGGCGAAGCGGTTCCCGTTCACCTCAATAAACTGCGTCGGGACGGTCAGATGGGTATGAGTCATGTGTACACCTCTATTTAGGCGATTGAATAATTGGCGCAATTACTATACAAAACATATATCACAATATGCAATACATATCGTATAGTAAAAACCACCATTCACTCGAGAACGACCGTCATGGCTGAAGCATTCCAGTTCACATCGAAGCCCTTAAGCAATCCCCTGCCCCTGAAGAGCGGCCATGTGCTGCGCAACCGCATTGCCAAAGCTGCCATGAGCGAGACGCTGGCCACCTATGGCAACAAACCCACGACCAAGCTTGTCACGCTGTATCGCCGCTGGGGTGCCTCCGGTGTCGGCCTGCTGCTGACAGGCAATGTGATGATTGACCGCCGGGCGCTGGGCGAGCCTGGCAATGTGGTGATTGAGGATGAGACAGACTTGCCGATGCTGCGACGATGGGCCGATGCCGCCACCGAACAGGGGGCAGCCATCTGGGTGCAGCTCAACCATCCTGGCAAACAGGCATCCAAGGGATTAAATGCCGGGACGCTGGCACCCTCCGCCGTACCCTTCAGCAAAGACCTAGCCGCGTTTTTTGAGACCCCGCGCGAAGCCACCCAGGCCGAGATTGAAGACATCATCCAGCGCTTTGGTCGCAGTGCAGCCATCTGCAAAAAGGCCGGCTTCAGTGGCGTGCAAATTCACGCGGCGCACGGCTATCTGATCAACCAATTTCTGTCACCGCACCATAACCAGCGCAAAGACCAATGGGGCGGCAGCCCGGAAAAGCGCCGTACATTCCTGCTCGCTGTTTACGCGGAAATACGCCGTCAGGTTGGCCCGGCCTTCCCCGTGGGTATCAAGATAAATTCGGCTGACTTTCAACAAGGCGGATTCACGGAAGCGGAGTCACTGGCGGCGATTCAGGCGCTGGTAGATGCAGGCATTGATTTGGTCGAGATTTCGGGCGGCACCTACGAAACCGGCATTGCCCAGCCGCCAAAGAAAGCCTCTTCCATCGCGCGCGAGGCTTACTTCATGGAGTTCGCTGAAAAGATACGGGCATCGACGGATGTGCCATTGATGGTCACAGGCGGGTTTCGCACTGCGGAGGGAATGAACGCCGCGCTCCGCTCCGGGTCGCTGGATGTCATCGGGCTTGCGCGCCTGCTGGCGATTGACCCGGAGGCGCCAAAAGCCTTGTTGCAGGGTCACGACAGCAGGCAGCACGTACGCCCTATCAAGACAGGCATCGCGGCCATTGATCGCCTGGGCATCATGGAGTTGCTTTGGTACAACCTGCAGCTCAATCGAATTGCCACTGGTGGCAACCCTCGCCCCCATGAAAGCGGCTTGTGGGCACTCATCAAAGCCGTGATGAAAAACGGCTGGGGGACATTCCTGACACGCCGCTTGCGCGCAAAAGGCTGAGCATGACGCCAATATTCATCATCAGGTAAGGAACTATGAAAACGCTGAAAGATCACGTTGTTTCACTGTGCATGATCACGGGCACCACGAGCGTGGCGACCCGAATGACTGGCGTGGGCTACTTCCTGCCTCAGTTGTTCAAACTGCGCTACGCCAAGCTGGGCGGTGTCGCACCCGAGGTGATCAGCCAGGCTATGGCGGAGCTGAAGAGTTTTGATGACGCGGAGTGGTGTGCTTACTGGAATGCCCTCGCCGATCGACATGAGGCGGCCGCCAATCGCCACATCGCGGCGAAAAATACAGCGGCGGCGGTCAAGGAGTTGCGTATCGCTATCAGCTACCTGTCCATCAGTGCGTTTCCCGGTACCACGCCGGCACGAATAGCCGCCTACCGGCGCTCTAAAAAGGTATTTCTGGATTGGCTGAAGTTGCAAAACAGTACCGTAAAGGCCGTCAGCATCACTTGTGCGGGTCAGGTGGTTGAAGGCTATCTGTGGCTGCCGGAAGATCAAAAACCGTGCCCGATGATGATTATCACTAACGGGCTGGAGGGCACCGCGCCTGAGCTGATGGTGCCGCTGATGGATTATGTGGATCGCGGCATCGCCCTGTTTGTGATGGAGATGCCGGGCACTTACAGCTACGCCAAGCCCATGAATGACGCGTCAGAGCAGGTGTACGCCGAGGTAATCGAGCACATTGCCGCACACCCGCGCATCGATGCCAAGCGTATCGGTTTGATGGGCCTCAGCTTCGGGGCCTATTGGGCGACACGCATGGCCGCAACCAGCACCCGTTTGCGCTGTGTGATTGCCAATGGCGCACCGCTGGCGCACTCGTTCAGCACGCTGGGGACGATTGGTGTGCCTGAGATCATGATCCAGACCTTAAAGAAGGTAAGCGGCTCGACCAGCATCCTTGCCCTGCGCAACAACTTGCACAAGCTGTCTTTTGCCGGAACCGACTACTACGAGCGGATCAAGGTTCCCCTGCTGGTGATCAATGGCGATACCGATACGCTGTGCTCCACGCAAGACTCTGTTGATCTTGCCGCGCGCGTGCCGACCGCCACGCTCAAGCTGTACGAGAACGACGATCACTGCGCCGTGGGCCACTACGAGGAGATGATGGCGTATTGTTTTGACTGGATGGCTATTCAGCTTCAGTAATCGCAAAGCCTTGGCCACCACGGCTATAGCTGCCCTAGGTCGCCCCAGTAGCCGCCGCTGATCCGAAGACCGGCGGCGGCGGATCTATACGAAAGTTACGCTACGCTTCTCCACATGCCTTTCCGAGCGTACGGAGAAGTCGTCATGCCCATTGCCACCCCGATCGGCCTGCGCATCAGCCGGCGCCATTTCCTGCTGACTGCACTCGCAGCCGCTATCGCCGCCTGCAACTCTCCCGCGAAACCGCCGGAAGTTTCAGGACTCCGGACCAGCACACCCTTCCCGGATGCCGTGCCACGCGATCGCCAGCCTTTCGAGAATTGGGCAGGCGAGCTGAGGTTTCCCGATGTCATGACCTGCACACCCCGGAGCGCGGACGAAGCCGTCGCCGTGGTCAACTGGGCCGCTCTCAACAGGTTTGCCGTGCGTGCCCGTGGTGCCATGCACAACTGGTCACCGCTGGCGCTGAGTCCCGATACCACGCCAGCAACACCGATCATCCTGCTCGATACCACACGCCATTTCACTACCATGAACATGCTTGATGATCCCATGCCGGCAGTATGTGCCGGCACCGGCGTACTCATGGAGGATCTGCTAGCCTTTCTGGAAATCCACGGTGCCGGATTCACCGCCACCCCAGCAGTGGGCGCCATCAGCCTTGGTGGTGCACTCGCCATCAACGGGCATGGCTGTGCAGTGCCTGCCAGTGGCGAAACCGCCCTGCCTCGACAGACCTATGGCTCACTGAGCAATCGTATCTTGGCTCTCACCGCCATCGTCTGGTCACCCACGCAGAAACGCTATGCCCTACGCCAGTTCAACCGCCATGACAACGAGATCGGTGTGCTGCTAACCTCGCTGGGCCGCACGCTGATCACCGAGGTCACGCTGGCAGTCGAACCCAATCATAATCTGCGCTGTGTCAGCCACATCGACATCCCGGCCAGCGAAATGTTTGCCGCACCCGGCAGCGGCGGGCGCGATATGGCCAGCTTTCTCGACAGCAGCGGCCGTCTCGAAGTGATCTGGTATGCCTTCACCGACAAGCCCTGGCTCAAGGCTTGGCATGTCAGCCCAACCAAGCCGGACAGCGCACGGGCGGTCAGCACCCCCTATAACTACCCGTTCAGCGACAACCTGCCGAAACCGGTGACAGATCTGGCGCAAGCCCTGGTCACCGGACAACCGGAAGCGGCGCCGCTGTTTGGCCAGACGACTTATGCAGTGACGGCTGCCGGATTGCTGGCCACGGAATCATTCGATCTCTGGGGGCCATCGAAGAACACGCTGCTGTTCATCAAGCCGACCACCCTGCGCGTTCACGAGTTTAGCTATGCAGTGATCACCCGCCGCGATCGCGCACAGCAAGTCATTCACGAGTTTGTCAGCGTCTATCAGGAGCGTCTTGCCGCCTATCAGGCCGAGGGGCGCTATCCGGTCAATATGCCGGTCGAGATTCGCATCAGCGGTCTGGATCATGCCGGTGACATTGGCCTGGCCAACGCCCAGGAAGTAAGGCTGTCGGCCCTGTCACCACGACCGGATCATCCCGACTGGGACACGGCGATCTGGCTGGCCATTCTCACCATTCCCGGCACGCCGCACATGCATGAGTTCTTCCGTGAGATAGAACAATGGATGATCGGCCACTACACCGGTGACTATGCCGCTGCCCGCCCGGAATGGTCCAAGGGCTGGGCCAATACAAACGAAGCCGCCTGGACCGATGCCGACATCCTCACACAGCGCATCCCGGCGGCACATACAGAGGGTCGCGCCACCACGCATGGCTGGCGGACATCAATGGCAACCTTGGCCGCCTTGGACCCGGCAGGGGTATACCAGAATGCCTTCTTGGCGAAGCTGACGACCGTCAGCAGCTGAGCCGATCACTCAGCTTTACACGGGGCGCCGGCAAGAGGAACGAGCATAGCGAGGTATGGCAGCATCTTTAGGGGCTACGATGCCCAGAAAGCAGAAAGCCCGCACAGGGCGGGCTTTCTGGGTTGTTTCCGTGCATGCCTGAGCATGTGAAAACTGTCATATGGCGCAGCGGACGGGACTCGAACCCGCGACCCCCGGCGTGACAGGCCGGTATTCTAACCGACTGAACTACCGCTGCGCGTCGGCACACATTGACAGAGTGGTGGGTGTTGACGGGATCGAACCGCCGACCCGCGCCTTGTAAGGGCGCTGCTCTCCCAGCTGAGCTAAACACCCGCTGTCGTCGCTGTGTGGGGCGCATTATAGGGATTCCGAACGGGCTGTCAAAAGGAATCTTCGCCGATTGCAATCAAGTGTCGCTTTTATGAACGCCTGCGGCAATTTCGAGCGCAGCTGCGTAGGCAGCGGCCTGATCAGCATAGGTTTTGGCGAGGGTATTGCCGCGCGGATCGGCGATCAGATAGCCCTGCACATCGAGTTGCAGCGTCTGTCGATTGATTTCACCGCTTTCCAGAATGGAGTAGCCGGTAGCCGCCACCGGCCAGACCTGGCCGATCATGCCTGCTCCGAGATGAACACCGGCGTGTGCGCCGGAACCTGCTCAAACAGCTCGGCGATATCGGCATTGCGCAAGCGCACGCAGCCGTGTGACAGCGGCACGCCCATGGGCTCGCTGTCTGGCGTGCCGTGCAGGTAGATGTAGCGGCGCATGGAGTCGACGCAGACATCGCCCTGACGGCCACGATTGACGCCCGGCTCCAGGCCTGAGAGCCAGAGGATGCGCGTGAGTATCCAGTCGCGATTCGGGTGTTCGGCCTGCAGTTCGGGTGTGCAGATTTCACCGGTCGGACGGCGGCCGCGAAACACGGTGCCGAGGGCAGCACCAGCGCCGATGCGGGCACGCACCTGATGCCAGCCACGCGGCGTCTGCTCACTGCCGGAGCGCTCGCCCAAGCCGTTCAAGGCGGTAGAAATGGAGTAGCAGGCCAGCACTTGCTCGCCTTCGCACAGCCACAGTTGCTGGCTGCGCGCGCCGACCAGCAACCAGCGTTGTCTGGGGATGTGTGTGGGCAAGCCAAGGCTGGGCAGCATGATGAGCCTCTTTAGCAGATTCAGTGCAGCGTGGTGTGCTCGGGGTCGAACCCGTCCGGGTTGGCGAGGTGATGCGTGGCCAGCTGCACGCCGGCACCAACCATGGCGCGGGCGATGTCGGTAGTGCGCGCGCCGAGCATCAGGCGAGCTTCAGGCGAGAAGCGCACGCTGACTAGCGGCTCGGCATCGACGGCATCGCCACTGCGGCGCAGGATCACTTCACCATCAGCGGTTTCAGCAAGTTCCAAAAAAGCAAAATCAGACATGATGTTCCCGAAAAGAATGCTCGTGAAAATGCGAGCAAAAAAGTGTTTTCAAAACTCGACCAGCTCGGCGCGAAAATCGCGAATGGCTTGCGTCAGGGCGCGATGAATCGTATCCAGCGCGGCACGGTCCGGCTCGCTCAAGGGAGCGTCAAAGGCCGTGTTGACCACAGCAATGCCGATGCGCGCGGGCGAGTCGGCTTCGGTGGCCAGATCCGGCAGCTCCACCGGCAGCAGCGTGGCACGATACAGCTGCTGCAGCTGTGCCAGCCAGCTCTCCGGCTGCTCGCCGAGCTGCTGCAGAATCTCGGCCTCGGGCGATACCTGCTGACGCTGCGCCATCGCGGCCGCGAGCGCTGCGGGCGTGCTCACCGACGGCTGCACCTTGTAGAAGCGCGACAGCTCCTGCATGAACGCGCCGAGGCCGGCATGCAGATGCCAGATCGCGGCTTCGCGACAGCTCATCGCCCGTGGTTCGCTGTCGAAGGCGCTGCTGTCGGCCAGTGCATCAGCCAGCAGGTTCAGCTGCAGGCGCGCGAAGTACAACTTCTGATTCGTGCGCGCCGGAAAGATGTTGCGATCTTTGCTCATCGCCTCAGGCCTGCTTTTCAGCTTTGGGAGCAGGAGCTTTCGGCGCAGTCACCACCCAGCGCTCGCCTTCGAAATACGCCTGCCAACCAGTAGCCTTGCCCTCCAGCTCGGTCATCACATACTGCTCGCGCGTCTTGCGACTGAAACGCAGGATGTACGGACGGCCTTCCGGGTCCTGGCGCGGGGCATCCAGCAGATACTGGTGCTTGGGGTCGAGCTGTTCGGCCACGGTGTGCAGTTCGTCTACCGTTGGCGCGCGGGTTTCGCGGTTCTTCGGGAACTTGCTGGCGGCCAGGAACAGGCCGCTGGCACCGTCGCGCAGCAGGAAGTGGTCGTCACACTTGGCGCAGGGCAGATGCGGCATGCGAATCGGGTCGGCCTTGGGCGGCGCGGCCTCGCCACTGCGCAGCAGCTTGCGGGTGTTACCGCAGGTCGTGCTGGTGCAGCCGAAATACTTGCCGAAGCGGCCGGTCTTGAGCTGCATGTCGCTGCCGCACTTGTCGCACTCGATCAGCGGGCCGTCGTAGCCCTTGATGCGATAGCTGCCCTCTTCCACTTCGTAGCCGGCGCAATCCGGGTTGTTGCCGCAGACATGCAGCTTGCGATCGGCATCAATCAGATAGCTTTCCATGGCCGTGCTGCAGATCGGGCAGCGATGCTTGGCGCGCAGGGCCTTGGTTTCGCTATCGTCGTCGTCATCGGACACGGCTTCATCGCCACGAATCAGGTTGAGCGTGAACTTGCAGCGTTCTTTCGGCGGCAGCGCATAACCGGAGCAGCCCAGGAACACCCCGGTGGATGCCGTGCGAATCTGCAGGGGCCGGCTGCACTGCTGGCACGGCAGCTCGGTTTGCACCGGCAGATTGCGGCGCATACCGTCTTCATCCTGACCGGCCTTTTCAAGCTTCTTCAGGAAGTCCTTGTAGAAGCGGTCGAGCACGGCCTTCCAGTTTTCCGAGCCTTCGGCGACCTTGTCGAGCTGGGCTTCAAGGTCGGCCGTGAAGGCGTAATCCATGAGGTTGCTGAAGTTTTCGCTGAGGCGATCGGTAACGATGTCGCCCATTTTCTCGGCATAGAAGCGGCGATTCTCGACCCGCGCATAGCCACGATCCTGAATCGTGGAGATGATGGCGGCATAAGTCGATGGCCGTCCGATGCCGCGCTTTTCCAGCTCGCGCACGAGGCTGGCTTCGGTATAGCGCGCCACCGGCTTGGTGAAGTGCTGCTTCGGGTCCAGCGCCTGCAAAGCCAGCGTTTCGCCTACCGCCACATCGGGCAGCACAATGTCTTCTTTATCTTTGGCGATGGCACTGAGCACGCGCGTGTAGCCGTCAAAGCGCAGAATGCGGCCACGGGTACGCAGCTCGAAGTCCGCCGCTGCCACCGTCAGACTGGTGCTGGTGTATTCGGCTTCGTTCATCTGGCAGGCCACGAACTGACGCCAGATCAGGTCGTACAGGCGCTCGGCATCCTTCTCCAGCCCTTCAACCGTGCCCGGCTTGGCCGCCACATTGGATGCGCGAATGGCTTCGTGGGCCTCTTGCGCGCCTTCCTTGCTGCTGTAGGAAATCGGGTTGGCGGGCAGGTATTTCGGGCCGAACTGCGCGGTGATGTAGTCGCGCACGGCTGCCACGGCGTCCTGACTCAGGTTGGTGGAGTCGGTACGCATGTAGGTGATGTGGCCGGCTTCGTACAGGCGCTGCGCCAGCGTCATGGTCTTCTTCACACTGAAGCCCAGGCGCGTACTCGCGGCCTGTTGCAGCGTGGAGGTAATGAATGGGGCCGAGGGCTTGCTGCGCGTCGGCTTGTCTTCGCGCTTGGCGACGCGATAGGCCGCCTTCTGCAGGATCGCCACGGCGGCGCTGGCTTGCGCCTCGTTCACCGGCTTGAAGGCATCGCCGCCCTGCTTGCTCACTTCCAGACGCAGCGCGCCCTTTTGCGGGGTCAGGGTATCGGCCCAGATCTCCCAATATTCTTCGGGGATGAAGGCGCGGATTTCGCGCTCACGCTCGACCACCAGCCGCACGGCCACCGACTGCACACGACCGGCGGACAGCCCGCGCGCGATCTTTTCCCAGAGCAGCGGCGACACCATGTAGCCAACCACGCGATCGAGGAAGCGACGCGCCTGCTGGGCGTTGACGCGATCAATGTTGAGCTCGCCCGGAGCCTTGAACGCCTCGGTGATGGCGGTCTTGGTGATTTCGTTGAAGACCACGCGCTTGAAGCGGCTGTCATCGCCACCGATAACTTCGCGCAGATGCCAGGCGATGGCTTCTCCCTCGCGATCCAAGTCGGTCGCGAGATAGATGATGTCGGCCGTCTTGGCCAGCGCCTTGAGTTCGCTGACGACCTTTTCCTTGCCCGGCAGCACTTCGTACTTGGCCTTCCAGCTCTTTTCCGGGTCCACACCCATGCGCGCTACCAGCGCCGTGCGCTGCTTGCCGGCCTTCTGTTCGAGCTTTTGCTCAGGCGTGAGCTTGCGCGTCTCGGCGGCGGCTTTCGCTCGCTCGGCGGGATCACTGGTGGCGCCGCCACTGACCGGCAAATCGCGCACATGGCCAACGCTGGACTTCACGATGAAGTCCTTGCCCAGGTACTTGTTGATGGTCTTGGCTTTCGCCGGCGACTCGACGATGACCAGTGATCTACCCATGGTGTCGGGAATTCCTTGCAACAGTGGATGATGCAGCGCACAAAACGCCCATCAAAAGAGCGGCATATATACGAGTACGGCGCGATGGGGTCAAGCAAACACCGGTTTCAGCAGCGCAATGAACTGCTCGACGGTCTCAATCCGGCCATCTTCACGCCAGTAAAGCACCACGCCATCGGCACGCACATCAATGCCGAGCCAGCCCTTGGGAGCCGGCGATGGCCACGGCGGCGGTGTCAGCCAGGCGGTCTTGTCGTCCAGCGGCTGCCAGTTGAGCAGGCCTTCGTGCCAGCGCCAGCGACCGAGCGCGGCCGGCTTCTGGGTGAGCGGGTAACGATACTGGGCAATCAGGCCCTGCCCCGGTTTCTGGCCCAGCCATTCCGGTGCCACGCGCAGGTTCACGGTCAGGCCCTGTACCTTGGCGAAATCACGCTGAGCGATGAGCGCGCGATCGCTGCTGCTTGGGCGCAACCACATGATATTGCCGACGATGCTGGCCAGCACCAGAAAGCTGACCCAGAAAAAAGTTGTCATGACACAGGCCTTGAGTGGTTTGAAAAAGAGTCTAGCAGCATGCGGCTGACACTGACCGGCTATCGGAAAATTTACTGACTTTAGAGGCAGCACTGGTTTTTTGGTCAGTATTCTCGTATTTTCAGTGGCTCACAGAGAGGTTATTTGTCATGCAAGCACTGACTACGCGGCAAGCTGAAATTCTGGACTTCATTCGCGACTGCGTTGAAAACAATGGCATGGCGCCCACACGAGCCGAGGTCGCGCTGAAGTTCGGCTTTCGCTCCAAGACCGCCGCGGCAGATCATCTGCGGGCGCTGGAGCAGAAAGGCTATATAAAGCTGCATGCCGAGTTGTCACGCGGCATCCAGCTGCTGGTCGATGAGCTGCTCGACGAAGACCTGATTCCGGTCATCGGCTCGGTGGCCGCCGGGCTGCCGCTGGAGGCCATAGAGAACCACGATCACAGCCTGCCGGTGCCGCGCGGCCTGTTCAACAAGCGCCCCACCTATCTGCTGCGCGTGCGCGGCGAGTCCATGAAGGACGCCGGCATTCTCGATGGCGACCTCATTGCCGTGTACAAGACCAGCATTGCTCGCGCCGGCCAGATCGTCATCGCCCGCATCGAGAACGAGGTGACGGTTAAGTACCTCGACTACGAGAAGAAGATGGTGAAGCTGGTACCGGCCAACACCACTTTCGAGCCGCAGCTGATTTCGCCAGACAAGGTGGTGATCGAGGGCGTGTTTGTGGGGCTGATTCGCGACAGTTTTGCGACCTGAGCTGGCTTGGGGCTGCGGAGATTGAGTCTGAGCAGCGTGCAGACAGGCTGCTCAGGCCGCTGTCTGGATCAACTCGATCTTGTAGCCGTCCGGGTCTTCGACGAAGGCGATGACCGTGGTGCCGTGCATCATCGGGCCGGCCGGGCGCGTGACTTTGCCACCTCTGGCGATCACCGCTTCGCAGGCGGCATAGGCATCGGGCACGGCGAGCGCGACATGGCCATAGCCGCTGCCCAGCTCATAGGCGGCGGTATCCCAGTTGTGGGTCAGCTCCAGCTCCACGGCATCGCCCTCGTAGCCCA
>CALEYY010000016.1 GCA_937928295.1 uncultured Moraxellaceae bacterium | reverse complement strand
GGCACCGATGGCGTGGGCACCAAGCTGCGCCTGGCGCTGCAGCTCAATCGTCATGAGCACATCGGCATCGATCTGGTCGCCATGTGCGTCAATGACATCGTGGTCTGCGGCGCCGAATCGCTGTTCTTCCTCGACTACTACGCTACCGGTCACCTCAATGTGGATACCGCTGCGACGGTCGTCACCGGCATCGGCGAAGGCTGTCTGCAGGCCGGCTGCTCGCTGGTCGGCGGCGAAACCGCTGAAATGCCGGGCATGTACGAAGGTGACGATTACGACCTCGCCGGCTTTGCTGTTGGTGTGGTGGAAAAGTCAGAGATCATCGATGGCTCGAAAGTGAAGGCCGGCGATGTGCTCATCGGCGTGGCCGCCAGCGGCGCGCACTCCAACGGCTATTCGCTGATCCGCAAGATCATTGAAGTGTCCGGTGCCGACCTGAATCAAGACCTCGCTGGCCGCACGCTCGCCGATGTGGTGATGACGCCGACGCGCATCTATGTGAAGTCCATGCTGGCGCTGATCAAAGCGCTGCCGGTGCACGCGCTGGCGCACATCACCGGTGGCGGCCTGCCCGGCAACCTGCCGCGCGTGCTGCCGGAAGGCTGTGATGCCGTCATCGACGAATCGTCGTGGAACTGGCCGCCGCTGTTCCAGTGGCTGCAGGCGCAGGGCAATGTGGAGCGCTTCGAGATGTACCGCACCTTCAACTGCGGCGTCGGCATGGTTGTGGTGGTGCCGGCGGATCAGGTCGAGGCCACCATCGCCCAGCTCAAGTCCACTGGCGATGACGCCTGGCTGCTCGGCAAGATCGTGCCGTCCACGCACAGCGAACCGACCGTGGTGTTTGCCTGAAGACTGCCTAGACCGGAGCCTGATGCCATGACCCTGCGCCTCGTCGTGCTGCTTTCAGGCTCGGGCTCCAACCTGCAGGCCATTCTCGATGCCTGTGGTCAAAGCGCCAACGGCACGCCGGCCATCGCCGCCCGTATCGTCGGCGTGCTCAGCAACAAGGCCGATGCTTTCGGCCTGATCCGCGCCCAGCAGGCCGGAGTCGATACCGCCGTGCTCGCCCACGGCAACTTCCCCGATCGCGACAGCTTCGATGCCGCCATGGCCGACATCATCGATGCCTGGCAGCCCGATGTGGTGGTGCTGGCCGGCTTCATGCGCATCCTCTCGGCCGCGTTTGTAACCCGCTACAGCGGCCGCCTGCTCAACATCCACCCGTCCCTGCTGCCGAAATACAAAGGGCTGCACACGCATCAGCGCGCGCTCGACGCCGGCGATAGCGAACACGGCTGCTCGGTACACTTCGTCACTCCGGAGCTGGATGGTGGCCCGGTCATCGCGCAGGCGGTGGTCGGCGTTAAAGCTGACGATACGGCGGAAGCGCTGGCAGCTCGCGTGCATGTCGCCGAACATGGCCTCTACCCCGCCGTGCTAGGCTGGCTGGCTGAACAGCGGCTGTCGTTGCAGCAGGGTCAGATCGTGCTCGATGGCGAACCTCTGCTGGCACCGTATCGCCACATTCTGTAATCCGGAGGTCACATGTCTTTTCTGCGCCTGCTCGCGAGCATCGCCATTGCCGCGCCCTTGTCGGTCGCTTGCGCCAGCCAGCCAGCTGATGCGCCTGCGAGCCTCGCACCTACAGCCAGCGCACCTGCCGCTCTCGCCGCCAAAGCCACCGACACCCATGCCAGCTTTCCGCTCACGGCCGGCAGTCATCGCTACCGATTCAGCTGGGATGGCAATCTCAGCGGCGATGCCACGCGCAGCCTGAGCTGCCAGCAGCAAGTCTGCAGCCTGCACACCGAGGCCACAGTGCCCGGCATCGGCTCGCTCGACGAACGCAGCCAGTTCAACTGGCGCGAAGGCAAGGTGCAGTTCGAGAGCTATCAGCGCCAGTTGCAGCTGCTGTTCTTTCCGCAAACGGTGCGTATTCAACGCGCTGGTGATGGCGAAGTGGTGACCACCGACCGCAAGGGCAAGGTGCGCCGCTACCCGGATCAGCCCGATCTCATCGACAGCCTGAGCCTGGAAGCGCGCCTGCGCAGCGACCTGATGCTGACCGGCAAGGCGCAGACGCAATACCTCATGGCCGACACCAAAGGCGTGACCGCGCTGACGCTGAGCGAACTGCCGGCAGAGACGCTGACGGTGGCAGAACAGAAGATTGCCGTGCGCGTGTTCCAGCGCCGCAATGCCGAGGGCACGCGCATCACCACGCTGTGGCTGGACCCGAAGCAGCAGTTCCTGCCAGTTCAAATCACGCATCAGGACGGTGCTGAGACTTACCGCATGCTCTGGCTCGGCAATACGGCGTCAGCTCCCTAAGCCACCGGCCAAGTAGTTGTAGAAGTAGTCGAGGAGCGCGCCGGGGTGGGTGCTTTGCAGAGTGTCCAGGCCGAAGACAGGCTGTGTCTGCAGCAGCGTCACATCGGCCAGCCCGTGAATCAGCGTGTTCACCGTCAGGTAAGTATGCAGGGCCACCGCTGCCGCCGGTTTCTCCGGTGACAGCTGCATCAGCGCCGCCGTGAACTGCATGAAATAAGGCTGCACGGCCGCCACCAGCAAGGCCTGGCCCTTGCCACCCTCCTGCCAGGTCAGCCGCGACAGAAAGCGGATGCGCTGCAGTCCCAGCGGGCCATCGACAAACAGCTGAAGAAATGGCTGGCACATGATCTGGGTCAGCTCGCGTGCCGTCCACACTTGGGCATCGGCGCGCGCTTGCAGCTGAGCCAGCGACTCGCGCTGGAACGGCGCCAGCTTCGCCATCACATCCGCCAGCACAGCGGCCACCAACCCCTCCTTGTCGCCAAAGTGATAGCGCACCGCCGATTGATTGAGCTGCCCAGCCTGCGCGGTGATGCTGCGCAGCGAAACACCGTTCATGCCAAACTCGGCAAAGGCTTTCAACGCCGCCGTCAGCAAGGCCTGACGGCCTTCCGTCATGCTTAGGGCATCAGCCGCAATCGGCTCCAGCACAGGGGTTTGGCTCACAAAAAGGCTCTCGGCGGGTATTGAATGCGCAGTGTGCCACAGACCTTGGCAGACAGGAATGCAGTTGCATTAATACAGTCGCATTAGTATATTCCGGGGACTTCGGAGCATTTCTCATGACTACAACAAGAATACCGGCCAGCCCGCTACTGACGATTTGCATTAGCCTCGCGTTGTTCGGCTGCGGCTCGTCCAGCAGCAGCAGCAACCCGTCCAATCCTGCTGCGCCTGAAGCCGGCAACCCGGTCTCCGGCCTGATTGCGCCGCTGAGCAGCGCCGCCCCGGCCGGCGACGGCTCGGCCACCAGCAGCGATGCGCTGAAAGGTCTGGGCTGTGGCTGGATTGCCGCCTCCGATGCCGATACCGCCAACATCGCCTTCCCGGACAAGGCTGCGCGCTACTGGGTCGCACTGATCCCGATGACGCCAGGCAATCGCCTACGTATTGATGGCGTCTACCCGGATGCGCGCTATTTCTCGTTCAACAGCTATGACCTGGCCTTGCGCCCGACCGATGCTGTCGCTGATCGCGACCTGAAACCGCAGGACGGCTCGCGTAATCCCTTTGCCGAAAAAGGTGCCCCGATTGGCGGACGCTACACGGCCTTCCTGAATTTCGGCCCGGCCCCCGATCCGCGCGCCGGCAACAGCTTCTACACCGGCAGCGTCGGTGCCGGCCCGGCACAGATACCGAATGGCGGCCTCGTGCCCATCATCTACCGCACCTATATCGGTAGCGGCGAGCGTCAGGATGGCGGCGTGGCACTGCCGCTGCTGACACTGGAAAGCACCACCGGTCAGGTCATCGGCACGCTGCCGACCTGCAGCGAGCCCTTCCTGCCCAACCTCGGCGGCCTGTTGCCGAAGACCGGGCTGAATCAGCTGATCAACGACACCGATTACCCGAATCAGCTCGCGCTGCCGTTCCCGACCGCCGTCTATCCGCCGAAATCGCGTCCGTTCTACGGCCTGCCGGACACGGTCATGAATATCCTGATCGATCAGCTGGGTGTTTCGGAGCAGGCGAGCCAATTGCCCGCACTGCCGAGCACGGGCGGTGGCGGCTTCCTCAGCAACATCCACAACGACTACACCAGCTCGGCCTTTGCCCGCCGCTACGGCAACCTGTTCCTGATGCGTGCCAAGGCGCCGACGTATCGCAGCCAAAACGGCGTGGCCTTTGCCAGCGAGCAGATGCGCTACTGGTCGCTGTGCCAGAACGAATTTGCCACGCAGCGCTACACTGACTGCAGCATCGACAAAGACACGCCGCTGGATGCCGATGGTTTCTTCACCGTCGCCATCTCCGATACTGCCGAGCGGCCTGCCGCTGCGACCGCCGCCAACGGCATTACCTGGCTGCCTTGGGGTGCTTACCCGGACGGTGTGCTGCTTTATCGCCAGATGCTGGTTGATGACGACTTCAAGCAGGCCATCAAGCGTGTGCCGAAAGGGACGGATGTGAGCGAGGTCATGGGTGATTACGCGCCGCAGACCACCTACTGCCGTCCGGAGATTTTTGAGCAGGCTAAGCTCAGCGCACGCCAGCGTTTCGATGCCTGCCTGGCAGACCAGCAAGCCAACCCTGCAGCCGGCACCACGCCCGCGCCCTGAACCTGAAACGAGATGAACATGTTGATGTCACCCCTTGCTGCCGGTCTGCGCAGCGCAATCGGTCTGAGCTTGATCATTGGCCTCGGCGCCTGTGGCGGCGGCTCGTCATCGTCTGCCTCTGCACCGGCAGCTCGCGTAGCCAATGCCGACACTATCCGTTCAGCGGCAGCGCTCTGCGGCAATCCGGCGCC
>CALEYY010000015.1 GCA_937928295.1 uncultured Moraxellaceae bacterium | reverse complement strand
TTCAGACGTGTGCTCTTCCGATCTCCGCTGCGCTTTCAGACTGTGGGTGGGCGCTTTCTGGGTCGCGAGCTTACACAGCTGGAACAGGTGCGCTGGTAAGCACGCGCATGACTTATCAGTCGTGCGCTTGTCTGATTTGTCGGCCCGAAAGCTCTAAGATAGGCCAACTCACAGGCTCTTAATTTCACAGCAGGTCACGCATGTCCGTTCATGTCGTTCGTCAGCAGCAATGGCAATCTCTGCCGCACCATCTCTGGGATCTCATCATCATTGGTGGCGGCATTACCGGCGTCGGCGTGGCGCGTGAGGCGACGCGGCGCGGGTTGAAGACGCTGCTGATCGAGCAGACGGATTACAGCTGGGGCACCTCTAGCCGTTCCTCGAAGATGGTGCATGGCGGCCTGCGCTACATCGCCCAGGGTGAGATTCGCCTGACCTGGCATTCGCTGACCGAGCGTGAGCGCCTGCTGCGCGAAGCGCCGGGACTGGTCGAGCGCATGGGCTATTACTTCGCGCATTATCGCGGCGTGTTTCCGGGGCGCTGGCCGTTCCAGGTGCTGGTCATGGCGTATGACTTTCTGGCGGGCGTACGCGACCACAAGTTCTACAAACGACTGCCATTCCTGCAGCGTATCCCGGGTCATCGCCAAGACAATTTGCAGGGCGCATCGCGCTATACCGATGCGCTGACCGACGATTCGCGGTTGGTACAGCGTGTGCTGGACGAGGCGGTGGCGGAAGGCCTGACCACGCTCAATTACATCAAGGCGACCGATCTGGTCATGGCCGGCAGCCGCGTTGGCGGCCTGCGTCTGGAAGATCGTGTGTCGGGCGAGCATGCCGTGGTCAGCGCCAAGTGCGTAATCAACGCCACCGGCGCGTGGGCCGATCGCCTGCGCCAGAAGCTGGTCAACGAGGTGCGCGTGCGCCCGCTGCGTGGCAGCCATCTGGTCATTTCGGCGGATCGTCTGCCGCTGACCGAGGCGCTGATTGCGCATCATCCCGACGATGGCCGCGTGGTCTTCACCTACCCGTGGGAAGGCCGCACCATCATCGGCACCACCGATCTCGATCATCGCACCGACATGGACATCGAAGCCGTGCTCAGTGTTGATGAAATGCACTACATGCTGCGCGGGGCCAACGCCCAGTTCCCGGATGCCAAGCTCGGCGTTGACGACATTATCTCGACCTGGTCGGGCGTGCGTCCGGTGGTCAGCGCCGGCGATGGCAGCGATCCGTCCAAGGAAAGCCGCAGCCACAGCGTCTGGGACAATCAGGGTCTGATCACGGTGACCGGAGGCAAGCTCACCACCTTCCGTCTCATTGCGCTCGATGCCCTGAAGCTGGCGGCTCCGTACCTCGGCATCAAGGTCGAAGATCAGCGTGGCGCGATCTTCTCGCCGCCGAATTCGGGCGTGGCGCCGCAGGGCATGAGTGCTGCCGTCTTCGCCCGTTTGGTATCGCGTTTGGGCATTCACACCCGCGCGTTTCTGGCCGAGATGCCGTCAGCCGAGCTGACGCCGGTGGCCGATACGCAGGTGCTGCTGGCGGAGCTGCGCTGGGCCTGCCGTCATGAGCAGGTGGTGCATCTCGACGACCTGCTGCTGCGTCGCGTGCGCCTCGGTCTGCTGCTGCCGCAGGGCGGCATTGACGCGATGCCCTCGCTCGACGCCATCCTCGCTGACGAGCTGGGCTGGAGCGCTGAGCAAATTGCCGCAGAGCGTGTACGCTATAGCGAAATCTGGCAGCGTTATTACTACCTGCCAACCGCCTGATAGCGCTTCGAATCACTCAGGCGAATTACGCAAGCCGCTCATTCACGCCGCTCAATAAATGGAGCAAGACCATGACACGCCGCCATTCAACTGCCTTTCTGATCCTGTTGCCGTTGACCTTGGCGTTGGCCGCCTGCACCACGACCACCCAACAGGGCGCGACCGGCATCAAACGCCAGCAGCTGCTGCTGTTGCCAGCCAGCCAGGTCGATGCCATGGCGCTGGAGTCGTATCAGGGTGCGCTCAAGACAGCGCGCAGCAAGAGCTCGCTGAATACTGACAAAGCTAATCTTGAGCGCATCCGTCGCATTGCCGACCGCCTGATTCCGCAAGTGGCCGTGTTTCGTACCGATGCCGCGACCTGGCAGTGGGAAGTCAATCTGGAAACCCGCAACGAGCTCAATGCCTATTGCTCGCCCGGCGGCAAGATCATGTTCTTCACCGGCATTATCAATCAGCTCAAGCTCACGGACGACGAGATTGCCGCCATCATGGGGCACGAAATGGCGCATGCCCTGCGCGAGCACGGTCGCGAGCGCATGTCGCAGGCGTATGCCCAGCAGACCGGCATGAGCCTGCTCGGCGCCCTGACCGGCATGTCGGCATCCACCGGTCAGATGGTGCAGGTAGCGGCGCAGCTGGCGCTGACCCTGCCGCACAGCCGTGGCCAGGAGTCCGAGGCCGACATCATGGGCCTGGAGTTGCTGGCGCGTGCCGGCTACAACCCGAACGCGTCGGTGTCGTTGTGGCAGAAGATGGGACAGGCGACCGGTGGCGGCAGCGGATCGTTCACCAGCACGCATCCGTCGAGTAGCGAACGAATTTCCAGCCTGCAGGCGGCCATTCCCAAGGTTATGCCGCTGTATGAGCAGGCCAAGCGCCAGCCGGCCCCGACGCGCTTGATTGTGCCGCGTACGGCGGCCACAACAGTCACTGCGCTTGAGGTTGCCGCGCGCTGATCAAAGCCACTTCAGCGCCTGCGTCGGCACATCGGTGATGATGGCGTCGACGCCCATTCCGGCCAGCGCCAGCGCGCGCGCCTGATCATTGACCGTCCAGGTCGACACCATCAATCCGGCGGCATGCGCTTGAGCGATCAGCTCGGCTGTGCAGCGGCGCTGATGCGGACCCAGTGAGGTCGCAGCAACGGCGGCGGCCATCGCGATGGCATCGCCCGAGAAATCTTCCTCGAACAGAAAGCCGCGCGGAATATGTGGCGCGGCCGTATGAATGCCGTGCAGATAGCGCGGGTTGAAGGAAGTGGTGCGGGCGCGGCCTGCCAGCTGGTATTGCGCCCACAGCGCCGGCAACTTGGCGATGACCACCGCCTCATGCTCCGGCGTGCGCGCTTTCACCTCCAGCTCGATGTGCACGAAGTCCGCGAGCAGGCTGAGTACCTCATCCAGGCGTGGAATGCCTTCGCTGACAGGCCAGGCCGGGAACGCCCGGTGGCAGGCGTCCAGCTTTGCGAGCTTAAAGGCCGGCCAGTCGTGCACGGAGCCCTCGCCATTGCTGGTGCGCTGCAAATCGGCATCGTGAATGATGACGAGCTCGCCGTCGCCGCTGACCTGAATATCAAATTCGACGGCGCGCACGCCGAGCTGATGCAGATGGCGAAATCCGCTCAGCGTGTTTTCCGGGGCTTCGGCGCGGGCGCCGCGATGGCCGACGATGAGCATGTGCGCTTTCCTTTATCGAGTTGTTATCGTGTTGTGCACAATAGTGTAATCATCTTCGTTAAAGCCGTGTGACGCTGCCAAGGAGCTGTGGTCTAATCGCCGCCATCATGTTTAAACCTCTCTCAGTATTCATCGGCCTGCGCTACACGCGCGCCCGCCGTCGCGAACGCTTCATCTCCTTCATGTCGCTCAGCTCCATGATCGGCCTGATGCTGGGTGTGGCTGTGCTTATCACCGTGTTGTCGGTGATGAACGGCTTCGACCGCGAACTCAAGCAGCGCATCCTCGGCATGGTGCCGCAGGCCAACATCATGGCCAGCGAGCCCATACAGAACTGGCCCAAGCTGGTGCAAATCGCCGAGCACACGCCGGGTGTGGTGGCCGCTGCGCCGATGACGCAAGTGCAGGGCATGCTCACTGCCAACGGCCAAGTCAGCGGCGCCATGATCACCGGCATCGAGCCAGCGCGCGAGCGGCGCGTGTCCATCCTGCATGACTTCATCGTGAAGGGCAGCATGGACACCCTGCGCGATGGCGAGTTCGGCATCGTGCTCGGCCAGCAGCTGGCCAACACCCTCGGTGTCAGCGTCGGTGACCCGATCACGCTGGTGCTGCCGGAAGCCACGATCAGCGCTGCTGGCGTGATTCCGCGCTTCAAGCGTTTCACGGTGACCGGCATCTTCAAGGTTGGCGCGGAAGTGGACGGCATGCTCGCCTATGTGCATTACGCCGATGCCGGCAAAATGCTGCGCATCGGCAGCAAGGTGCAGGGCGTGCGCCTGAAGGTGGACGATCTGTTTCAGGCGCGGGCCATCAATGAGCGGCTGATGGCCAAGCTGCCGCCGTTCTTCTACGGCAATGACTGGACGCAGACGCAGGGCAGCCTGTTCAACGCCATCAAGATGGAAAAGACCATGATGTCGCTGCTGTTGCTGCTGATCGTCGCCGTGGCGGCCTTCAACATCGTGTCCAGCTTGGTCATGGTGGTTAACGACAAGCGCTCGGACATTGCCATTCTGCGCACGCTGGGTGCGACGCCGCGCATGATTCAGCGCATATTTCTGGTGCAGGGCACGGCCATCGGTTTCGGCGGCACCATCGCCGGCATGGTGCTGGGCGTGACGCTGTCGCTCACGGTCAGCGACCTGGCGTCGTTCTACGAGCGCGTGTCTGGTGTGCATCTGTTCGATGCCTATTTCGTCAATTACCTGCCCACCGAACTGCTGCTCAGCGATGTGATCTGGGTCAGCATCACGGCGTTCATCCTGAGCTTCCTGGCGACCTTGTACCCGGCGTATCAGGCGGGACGCATCCAGCCGGCGGAGGCGTTGCGCTATGAGTGACCATCAGGTGCTGATGGCCGACAACCTCGGTCAGACCTTCCGCGAAGGCCCGCAGGCGGTGGATGTGCTGCGTGGCGTGTCGTTCTCGATTGCGCGCGGCGAATGTGTGGCGATTGTGGGCCGTTCAGGCTCGGGCAAGACCACGCTGCTGCATCTGCTGGGCGGGCTGGAGCAGCCCTCGCAGGGCTCGGTGCAGTTGCTCGGCGAGGCGTTCAGCCATGCCGATGAGGCTCGGCGCAGTCAGTTGCGCAATCGCCATGTCGGCTTTGTTTATCAGCTGCATCATCTGCTGCCGGAATTCACG
>CALEYY010000014.1 GCA_937928295.1 uncultured Moraxellaceae bacterium | reverse complement strand
GAGTTGCTCATTCAGCTGCGCGGTTGAAGCGGATGGTAGTTAAGCTTCAACAAGGCGGGCCTTGTTGAAGCGTGTTAAATGCCCTCAACGAGCCTTGTTGGATTGGGATACCAAAGAGCCTGCAAATGCCTTCGTTTCGGCGCTGTACTTTTCACTACGCAGCACGGTAGAGGCGATAGTCTCTATTTTCTTGCCGGTCTGATTTGCTGAGTTGGCTTGTGACATAACAGAGCCTGCGAGTGTTTTCTTGATCGCAGAAGCATTGGGGTCACGCAGCGTGGTTGCAGCTTTGGTGGCCAGCCCAGGTGAGCTAGTTTTTTTGGTCATGTTTAAATCTTCCAATTGCGCAGATCTGGATTCATCTGCAACCTAAGAGAGGCTAGATGTCAGATCGGGTGGAGCTCCGATCAGTTGAAACGTGGCTGGCGGCTCCGCAATACCGATCTCCAGCCGTCATGTGTTCTGCTTTGACCTCACCACGGGTCATTCATTTCTACCGCTCCATGAACAGAGCATACAACTGTTCTTATGGACAGCAATAAGTGTCGGGTGTTTGCAGATCAAAAAGCAAGCTTTTTTGGAAAATCGCAAGATGTAGTGGTTTTAATTTAAAATTAATCTATATGATGGTTGTTGATCTTAGGGGTCTGAGCTCTTAGGCATCATTAATACCCCAACAGGATTGAGCAACTTCAAGAGCATGTCTGGAGCATTTCGAGTTGGCCTATGCCGTGATGCCGAGAAATATTTGAATGTGAAGTGCGTCTGTGATGTAGGTATTTTTGGTGGTATATATACAGATAATGTCTATAAGACATTGATTTATATAGTGTGGTGAATCCCTCCTTCTCCTCCAGATAAAGCAAAGCCCTGACCTAACAAGTCGGGGCTTTTTGCTATGTGGGCTTTTCTGTCTTGCTACAAAAGAGCGCTATAAAGCGCATGACAAGTTAGTCCCAGCGACGATCGTTGCGTCGATCTTCTCGCCATTCTCGACGGTCATCGCGACGCTCATCACGCCATTCACGGCGATCATGCTTCCAGCCGTGGTTGTGGTACTGGCGCTCGCTGTAGATCACGCGTACCGGCTGGGCAGGGTAGTAAGACACTTGCTGCGCGTAGACAGGCTGTGTGTAGACCACCTGCTGCGAATAGACCACGGGCTGTGCGTACACCGGCTGGTTGGCCGGGATGTAGCGTACCTGGGTGCCGCCGTAATAACCCCCGCTGTTGTAGTTGCCACCGCTGTAGCCGTAGCTGTCGTTGCGGTCACGATAGCGCCGCTCGTCGCGAGAGTCGTTGTTGGCAATGGCAGTGCCGGCGACTGCGCCGATGGCACTGCCGAGCAGCGCGCCTTGGCGACCATCAATGCTGTGACCAATGGCAGCACCAAAGCCGGCTCCGACGATGGCTCCGACGACGGCATCCGATGAGCCTGCATGGGCTGCGCTGCTCAGAGCCAATGTCAAAAATGCTGCGCCTGCTGCGCTCGCTCGTTTCCACATGATGAGTCTCCTTGTTTAGTCTCACCCTTAACAATGCTCAGCTGGTACTTGCCGTTGACAGGCATTTACAATTCGTCATTTCCCGATAAACGGCATTTGTAGTACTTTCGTAACATTCACGCGGGTCGTGATCTTCAATGAATTATAAAAATGAGAAGTTGCCTATGAGCATTCCAGCATCGCGTGCGTTTGGTTGCGCATTTTTAGTGGCGGTCACCGTTTTGACCGGTTGTTCGCGCAACAGCAATGACAGCGCTACGCCATCCACCCCGCGCGTTAACAACGGTGCCTGCATCAAGCCGGACGCCAATGCCCGCAACAACATCCTCACGGCCATTTTCGAGGCCAGCGCTGGTGATGTTGTTTCGCTCTGCGAGGGCAAGTTCGATATGCCGACGGGCCTGCTGATCAACAGCAAGTCGGGTCTGACGCTGAAAGGCGCGGGCATGAAGAAAACCATCCTGAACTTTGCCAAGAGCGACAGCGCCGAGGGCATCAATGCGTCTTATGCCGATGGCCTGATCCTGCAGGATTTTACGGTTGAGGATACGCCGGGCAACGGTATCCGCATTTTCCGCTCCAGTTTCATCACCATGAAGGGTGTGCGTGCGCGCTGGCACGATGCTGCGGGTCGGGACGAGACCGATGCCGGCTACACGCCGCGTTCAGATGTGGGCGCTTATGCACTGTATCCGGTGGAAACGCGGCATATTTTGATGGAGAACTGCGAGGCGCACGGTGCGTCGGATGCCGGCGTGTATGTGGGCCAGTCCAGCGACATCATCGTGCGTAATTGCTTGGCTACTTACAATGTGGCTGGCTATGAGTTCGAGAACACCTATCGCGCCATTTTCGAAAACAATGTGGCCACGAAGAATGTGGGCGGCTTTCTGATTTTCGATTTGCCTGACCTGCGTCAGTACGGCGAGAAGAACATCGTTCGCAACAACAAGAGCTTTGGCAACAACACCGAGAATTTTGCTCCGATCGGCAACATTGTGGGTTTGACGCCACGCGGGACGGGCATGTTGATCCTGGCGTCGGATCAGCTGGAAATTTACGGTAACGAAATTCACGATAACGACACCATCGGTATCGCCATGGTGAATTTTGGCTTGGTGGACAACAAGTACCCGGATCAGCGTTATGACTTCTACCCGGAAGGCGTGGAAATTCACGACAACACCTTTGCCAACAATGGCATGAACCCGCAGCCGCCGAATCCGGATCGTGGTGTGGCGTCGGCATTGCCGCTGATTTTGCGCGTGAAGAACTTCGGTCGTGGTGCGGATATCGTTTGGGACGGCGGCGAAGATGTGCCGAACGATTGCACGGAGTATCCGCGCGACAAGGACGGCATTCCGCTGAATCAGCCCAACCCGAACGAGAAGGGCCGCTACGAGGCGCGTGTGGATGAGCGCGGTCGCCCGAATTATGATCGCCCGGACAAGGAGCCGACCTGCAAGTACAACGCCTGGAAGTTCAATGCTCAGGGCAAGCTGAAGAAGCCGGAAAACGCGCTGTGCATCCGAAACAACAAGTTTGATGGCAATCCGCTGAATACGCCGTTCCTGAACGCGCACCTGAGCCGTACTGATCTGGGCCCGGAAACGGCGCAGATGTTGGTGACACCGGGTTCGACCGATCTGACGCCGCATGATTGCGATTTGCCGACGCGCGCATTGCCGGTTTTGAAGCTGCCGTATGTGCCCAAGGCCGAAGAGCAGCAGCCCAGTGCGTCCGAAACGCAGCAGGCTTGCGCTGCCGTGCAGCCGGGCAAGGTGAACTGGACGGCGCTGGCGCGTTTCAACTGCCCTGAGCTGAGCCAGTACGGCCTGTTCAAGACCGCCACGGATCCGCTGTCGGGTGGCAATGGCGTGGATGGCGTGATGCCGTACGAGCTAAATTCGACGCTGTTCACCGATTATGCCAGCAAGTATCGCGTGGTTTTCCTGCCGCCAGGGCCGGGCGGCACGGTGCAGCGCGCTACCTACAAAGACAGCCGTCAGGGCATTACCGCGACGCTGGATTTCCCGGTGGGCACGGTTATTTCCAAGACCTTCAGCTTCCGCAAGGAAGACAGCGCTGGGGCCTTGATCAGCGAGAATGTGGTGGAAACACGCTTGCTGGTGAAGCGTCAGACCAGTTCCGGCGTGGTTTGGGTCGGTCTGCCGTATATCTGGCAGCACGATGCTGCCGGCAAGAACACCAAGGCGGTGCTTAGCCTGGCCGGTGGTTCGGCCGTGGTGAGCTGGGACTATCTCGATCCGAACCCGAATGTGAAAAAGAACGGTGCTCGCGCTCGCTACACCGGCACAGCCAGCCAGTACACCATTCCAGCGGCGCTGAACTGCATCAGCTGTCATGGTGGCGATGACCGCGAGGCCGGTTCGGCGCCGATCGGCCCGAAGGCGCGCAACCTGGATCGTGGCATCAACAAGGATCTCAGCGGTGAAAACCAGCTGGCCTTCATGGTGCGCAAGGGTTGGCTCAACGAGGTGCCGGTCACGCACGATGCCAAGCTCTCGGTCTGGGATCTGCCGGGCAGCAGCGGTGAGGCGGCAGGCTCGGCGATGGATGTGCACAAGCGTGTGCGTTCCTACCTGGAAGTGAACTGCATGCACTGCCACAACCCGAACGGTGGCGGCTCCAACTCCGGCCTGTTCCTGGACAGCTTCCGCACGGTCGACAAGCGCTATGGCATCTGCAAGAAGCCGGTGGCGGCGGGTCGCGGCTCGGGTGGCTTGAAGCACGACATCGTGTTGGGTCAGGCCGGCTCGTCGATCCTGAATTTCCGTGTAGGGTCGGCAGAGGCGGGCATCCGCATGCCGCCGATCGCTCGCACTGTGGTGCATGGCGAAGCATCGGCGCTGATTAATGACTGGGTGCAGACGCAGCTGCCGGCGGTGAACAGCATGGACGATTCGCTGGTGCAGAACGAAGAGAACTGCAACGACAGCCAGTTGCCGTTGCTGGTGACTGAGCTGCTGCCGGGCGAGTTGCTGCAGGTGATCAACCAGCTGCAGAAGGCGGGTGCCAGCGGTGGTTTGTCGGCTGATCAGCTCACGGCTTTGCTTAACGGCTTCCGTAGCTCGGCCCGTCTGAGTTCGGCAGACCAGCGTCGCGAGCAGTCCTTGCCGAAGCGCTGATCCTCGCAAGACGAAGCAGGCCGCGCCTCGATTTTTGATCGGGGCGCGGCCTTTTTATTTATACTGCCCGCCTCGTGATTTTTCGGTGAAGCCCTGCCCATGACTGCCCTGACCAAACCCGTTCGTACCCGCGTTGCGCCATCGCCTACGGGTGATCCGCATGTGGGCACCGCCTATGTGGCGCTGTTCAATGTGTGCTTTGCGCGCCAGCACGGCGGCCAGTTTATTCTGCGTATTGAAGATACGGACCAGGTGCGTTCTACGCCGGAGTCGGAGCAGCAGATTCTGTCATCGCTGAAGTGGCTGGGGCTGAACTGGGACGAGGGCCCGGACATCGGCGGGCCGCATGCGCCGTATCGTCAGAGCGAGCGTAGCGACATCTATAAAAAGCACGCGGGCATTCTGCTGGACAAGGGCCATGCCTTCCGCTGCTTCTGCACCAGCGAGCGTCTCGATGCGTTGCGCGCCGAGCAGACTGCCGCCAAGGGTGCGCTTGGCTATGACGGGCATTGCATGAGTTTGTCGGCGGCTGAAGTCGAACATCGTGTGGCCGCCGGTGAGCAGCATGTGATCCGCATGAAAGTGCCGCGTGAAGGCGTTTGCGAGGTTAACGACCTGTTGCGCGGCACTATCAGCATCGACTGGAAAGAAGTGGACATGCAGGTACTGATGAAGGCCGACGGCCTGCCGACCTATCATCTTGCCAATGTCGTTGACGACCACCTCATGGAAATCACCCATGTGCTGCGCGGCGAGGAGTGGATCAGCTCCGCACCCAAGCACAAGCTGCTCTACGAATACTTCGGCTGGGACATGCCGCAGCTCTGCCACATGCCGCTGCTGCGCAACCCGGACAAGTCCAAGCTGAGCAAGCGCAAGAACCCGACCTCGATCACTTACTACGAGCGCATGGGCTATCTGCCGGAAGCGCTGCTCAACTACCTGGGCCGCATGGGCTGGTCTATGCCGGATGAGCGCGAGCAGTTCACGCTGGCCGAGATGATCGCGCACTTCGATGTGCAGCGTGTGTCGCTGGGTGGGCCGATCTTCGATGTGGAGAAGCTGGCCTGGCTCAACGGCCAGTGGCTGAAGAGCCTGCCGTTGGATCAGTTTGTGGCGGCGTTTCAGCGTTGGGCATCGCCGGAGTTTCTGGCACGCGTGGCCAGCCAGATTCAGACGCGCGTGAGCACGCTGTCGGAAGCGGTGGACAAGGCCGGTTTCTTCTTTGCCGGCAAGGTCGCGCTGACGCCGGAGAGCTTTGCGCACAAGAATCTGAGCGCCGAGCAAATCAAGAGTTTGCTGCAGCTGGCGCTGTGGGAGCTGGAGGCGCTGCGGCACTGGGAGCACGCGCACATCAGCGAGTTGCTGCAACGCCTGAGCGGCGCGCTGGGTATCAAACTGCGTGACTTCATGGCACCGTTCTTCGTGAGCATGGCCGGTTCGCCGTCGGCACCGCCGGTCATGGAAGCGATGGCCATCATGGGCCCGGACATGACGCGTGCGCGTCTGCGCGAGGCCTTGACCGTGCTCGGTGGTGTGTCGAAGAATGAGACCAAGGCGCTGGAGAAGCAGCTCGCGGCCTTCCGTCGCGGCGAGTCGCTGGTGTCGGCCACGGAATAACGCTGGACTGAAGGAGACATCGCATGATGCATACTGCCGAGGCTCGTACGCTGAGCATGTGCATCCGTCGATGTCCGACGGTGGTCTATGAGTTCATGGCCAATCCTTACAATCTGCCGCTGTGGGCCTCCGGCCTTGGTAGCAGTATTCGTGCGGGCACCAGTGCTGATGAAGGCTGGATTGCCGAAACCGAGCAGGGCTCCATCATCATTCATTTCTCGCCGATCAATGATTTCGGCGTGCTCGATCATGTCGTCACGCTGACTTCGGGTGCCAGCTTGTTCGTGCCGATGCGGGTGCTGATCAACGGCAGTGGCAGTGAAGTGCTGCTGACATTGTTCCGGCAGCAGGACATGAGCGACGAGCGTTTCGAGGCCGATGCCGAATGGGTCATCCGTGACCTGACGGCGCTCAAGCTGTTGCTGGAAGCACCGGCCTGACGCTTATTCGTCGTTAAGCGAGCACTCGTAATGTGACGGTTCGTGCTTGCAGCGAACCTTCTTCAGCAGGCTCATCATGCGCGGGTCGTAATAGCCTACCTTGGTCATTTGCAGGCGGGCTTCACGCATCATGCGGAAGTACTTTTCGCGGTCGGTCGCGCTCAGCTCCATCCAGTATTTCGAATCTACGGTCTTGTCCATGCGGTTGATGAGCTGGAAGCCCGTATCCAGGTAGCCCAGCACGAATTCGCGGATTTTTTGCAGCCGGACATCTAGGTCGGGGACTTCCTTCAGGAATTTTTCGCGATGGAAGACGATGCTGCCGGTCATCATGGTCAGCGGCAGGTTGAAGATGGCGCCCTTATCGCCGAGGCCGCGATACAGCTCCAGCGGCCGGAAGGCGAGGGCCGGCGCGGTAATGATGTCGACGACGCCGTTGTTGAACTTGGTGCCAAAGTTGGTGATATCGGATGCCACCGGTTGCGCGCCGATTTGCTGCACCATTTTCGCCTGCATCTTGTCCCACTCAAGCACGGCGATTTTCTTGCCGGCGGCTTTCTCGATGGAATTGATCTGCCGGTCGCGAACCATGATGTAGACCGCGCCAAGCGGAATGATGCCGCCCACCTGATAGTCGCCACTGATCAGCAGTGGCGCTACTTTCGGGCTGGTGTGCAGGATGCGTAGTGCGGTTTTCATCTGGTCATAATTCACAAAGTTGCCGATGGCATCGAAGCTGCCGGCAAAGTTGTTGAATTGGCGTGCGCGCAGGGTGGAGACAGCAACCGCATCGCACTGGCCGGCTTTGAACTCTTCGGCGGCCACGCGCTCATCGGTATAGGACTTGACCTTGAGGTCGACATTCCAGCGCTTGGCTTCCAGCATGATGTCTTTCGCGTACTCGCTGATCGGGCCGCCGGAACCAATCGGGTCGTAAATGCAGGCGCGGATATGCAGTACCTTGTCCAGCGGTTTCATGCCTGTGGCGGCGCTGACATCAGCCGAACTCGGCAGGCTTACGGAGATGCCTTGATAGCTGGCGGTGGCGGCCGCCAGCGGGCTGGTCATGGCCAGTGCCAACAGGGCGGGCAGTGCTTTGCGCGTCTGGCGCTGGAGACGCTGGCTGAGGGCTGCGGGCAAAGTGATGGACATGATGACGACTCTTCTTGGTGTCTGGAGTTTGTCATCTTGTCATGGAAGAAAGTGTCAGGGCTGACTACAGCGCCCGTATTTCATGGCGCTGTAGTCAACGACGCTGGCCGAGCTTAGCGAGCCGCAAGCGCTTCGTGGCGTTGCGCCAGCACACGGCCGGCCGCCGACAGCACGGCCTGCAAGGCAGCCGCCGTGGTGTCTTCGGCTAGTGCGACGGCCTCGCCGATGTCGTCGCCGCAGCGGATGCGGACGCAGGCCATGGCGCGTGCCGTGGTGCCCTGGCCGAGCGAGAACTCGTCGAAGCCGTCGACCTCGCAGTGCATCCCGGTTTGCCGTTGTACCGCAGCGATGACGGCGCCAACAGCGCCGCTGCCCTGGCCACGCAGCAGTACCGGCACGCCTTGGTGGCCGTTCACGGTGACCGCCGCCTGCACAATATCGGCCTCGCGGCCTAGCTCGTAACCCTGCAAATGCCAGCCCTCCGGCGTGGCCACGAAGTGCTGCTGAAAGAGCGCATGAATGCGGCTGGCATCGACTTCGCCGCCACTGGCTTCGGCGGCCTGCTGTACCACGCGCGAGAACGCGATCTGCAGCCAGCGCGGCAGGGTGATGCCGAACTGCTGCTCCAGCACATGCAGCACGCCGCCCTTGCCGGATTGCGAATTGATACGCACCACTTCTTCATAGCGACGACCGAGGTCGCGCGGATCGATGGGCAGGTAGGCCACATCCCACGGGTGCTCGGCCGACACAGCGTCGGTCTGGTTGTTCAGGCATTTGCGAATAGCATCCTGATGGCTGCCGGAGAAAGCGGTGAACACCAGCTCGCCGGCATAGGCATGGCGCGGGTGCGTGGCAATTTCGGTCACGGCTTCCACGGTATCGATGATGCTGCGCATGTCGGAGAAATCCAGCGTCGGGTCCACGCCCTGGCTGTAGAGGTTCATCGCCATGGTGACCAGATCCATGTTGCCGGTGCGCTCGCCATTGCCGAGCAGGGTGCCTTCCACGCGATCGGCACCGGCCATCACGCCGAGTTCGGCCGCCGCCACGCCGCAGCCGCGATCATTGTGCGTGTGCAGCGACACGGTGACATGTTCGCGATGGTGCATGTGTTCGAGCATCCACTCCACGCTGTCGGCAAACACATTCGGTGTACTGACCTCGACCGTGGCCGGCAGGTTGATGATGACCGGCTGGCCGTGCTGCGGCTGCCAGACATCAATCACGGCATTGACCACCTCGGCAGCCACCGGCAATTCGGTGCCGGTGAAGCTCTCCGGTGAGTATTGAAATGTCCACTGTGTTTCGGGATGACGGGCGGCATGCTCGGCCACGCAGCGGGCACCGGCGACGGCAATGGCCTTGACGCCGGCGACATCGGTGCGGAAGACCTGCTCGCGCTGGGTGCGCGAGGTCGAGTTGTACACATGCACGATGGCTTTACTGACGCCCTTGAGCGACTCGTAAGTGCGCGCGATCAGCTCCGGGCGTGCCTGCGTCAGCACCTGGATGGTCACATCGTCAGGAATTTGCCGCTGTTCGATGAGCTGGCGCACGAAATCGAAATCCGGCTGCGAGGCGGCCGGAAAGCCGACTTCGATTTCCTTGAAACCGACCTTGACCAGCAACAGAAACAGCCGGGTTTTCTGCTCGACGGTCATGGGTTTGACCAGCGCCTGATTGCCGTCACGCAAGTCCACGGCACACCAGCGCGGCGCCTGCGTGATGACCTGGTCGGGCCAGCGCCGTTGCGGGCGGGCCACTACGGGCGTGGGGCGGTATTTGCGGAAATCGTAGGTCATGGCGGCGCTCCTTTTTGGGCATGAGCTGAACATGAGCACAGTCTAGGCAGGGTGTTGCGCAATGTGTTTGCGATGATTGGGTGATTTCGCCATTAATCAGTGATAAATTTCACTTAAATAGATTATTAAAGTGAATTATTGCTATGAATGAATATTCAGCGAAATTTGACCGTCATGATCGACTAATTCTTGCCGCCTTGCAGCAGGATGGTGGTTTATCCAACCTGGAGCTGGCTGAACGCGTCGGTCTGTCGCCATCGCCCTGTTCGCGACGGGTGCAGAAGCTGGAGGAGGCCGGTGTGATTCGCGGGCGTGCCGCCTTGCTCGACAGCAAGGCGCTGGGCCTGGGCCTGACCGTACTCATCCAGATCAGCATGGATCGCCATACGCCAGAGCGCTTCGAGAATTTCGAGGCCACGGTGCGCACTTACGAAGAGGTGCAGCAGTGTTACCTCATCACCGGCCAGAGCGCCGACTACTTGCTCAAGGTCGTGGTGCCGGACATGGATGCCTATCAGGCATTTCTGCTCGACAAGATCACGCGCATCGAAGGCGTGAGTGGCGTACATTCGAGCTTCGTGATGCGTAAAGTGATCGATACCACGGCCTTGCCGTTGAGTTATCTCTGAGTCTGACGGAGTTCATGTATGGCACTTCGTATTGCTATTAATGGCTATGGCCGAATCGGTCGCAACATCTTGCGCGCCTGGCATGAACACGGCAGCGACTTCGGGCAGTTGCAGATTGTCGCGATCAATGACCTTGGCGATCTCGCAACCCATGCCCATCTGACGCGTCATGACAGCACCCACGGGCATTTTGCCGGTACGGTCACCACGATCAGCGAGGATGTGGCGGGTACGCGTCAGGACTTTCTCGTGGTCAATGGTCAGCGTATCCGCATGCTGGCCGAAGCTGATCCGCAGCAACTGCCGTGGCGTGAGCTCGATATTGATCTGGTGCTGGAGTGCACCGGTCATTACACCTCTGCCGACAAGGCAGCAGTCCATCTGGCGGCTGGTGCCCGGCGTGTGCTGATCTCTGCTCCGGCGGGTGCCAATGTCAAAACGGTGGTCTATGGCATCAATCATCATCTGCTGACAGCCAGCGACCGCATCGTCTCCAATGCTTCCTGCACGACCAACTGCCTGGCACCGCTGATACTGCCTCTGCATCAGGCTTTGAACATCGAGCAGGGCCTGATGGTCACCATTCACTCGGTGACCAACGATCAGGTACTTACGGATGTCTATCAAGGCGATCTGCGCCGGGCTCGTGCCGCCACGCATTCGATGATTCCGACGCGTACGGGTGCGGCTGCCGCCATTGGCCTGGTGATCCCGGAGCTGGCCGGGCGTCTGGACGGCTATGCCATGCGCGTGCCGACACTGAATGTCTCGCTGGTCGATCTGACCTTGACGCTGACGCATGAAACCACCGTGGCAGAAGTCAACGGTCTGTTGCGCGCGGCCGCGGCGGGGCCGCTGGCGGCGGTGATGAAGGTGTGTGATGAGCCCCTAGTATCGATTGATTTCAATCATGATCCGGCTTCGTGCACGGCGGATTTGACGCTGACGCAGGTCATCGGGCGCACCGTGAAAGTCTGTGCCTGGTACGACAACGAGTGGGGATTTGCCAACCGCATGCTCGATGTTTCGGCAATTCTGGCCGGTTTTTCGGCGGCTTGAGCAATCCTTGTGCAGACAGCCATCTTTTTGTGACAAGCGTGTTGACAGCTTTGACCGGCATCCCTAAGATTCGCGCCACTGAACGACGACACACCCAGATGTTGTTCAGTATCGTGGGGCTTTAGCTCAGCTGGGAGAGCGCTACAATGGCATTGTAGAGGTCAGCGGTTCGATCCCGCTAAGCTCCACCACGTTTGGCCCCATCGTCTAGCGGTTAGGACATCGCCCTTTCACGGCGGTAACCCGGGTTCGATTCCCGGTGGGGTCACCAAATAGCAAAGCCCGGTCAGAAATGACCGGGCTTTTTGCTTTCTGGCTTTTTGCTTTAAAAGTCCGGCAAGTTCATGATGTTCTCATGGCCTCTCGCCATGAGGAGCTCGTCATGGATACCTCGACTCACAGCCTCAACAACCTCTTTGCCCAGATGGGCCTCGCTAGCACGGATGACGCGATTTCGGCGTATGCGCATCAGCATCGTCTGGCCTCGGATGTCTTGCTGCATCGTGCCGAATGCTGGACGCCGATGCAGGCTCAGTTCATCCGCGATGCCATGCGCGAGGACTCGGACTGGGCATCGGCGGTGGATCAGCTCAATGCCTTGATGCGCTGCTCATGAGCCGGCAACCGACTCGTAGCGAGAGCGACAGCTTCGGTGCCATCGAGGTGCCGGCGGATCGCTATTGGGGTGCACAGACGCAGCGCTCGCTGCAGAACTTCGACATCGGCGGCGAACGCATGCCAGCACCGTTGATCCGTGCGCTGGGCATGGTCAAGCATTGTGCCGCGCGCGCCAACCTCACGCTCGGTCGCATCGAGTCGAGCCTGGGCGAGGCCATTGCCGAGGCCGCGCTGGCGGTCATGGACGGCAGCCTGGATGCACACTTTCCGCTGGTGGTCTGGCAGACCGGCTCCGGCACGCAGTCGAACATGAATGCCAACGAGGTCATCGCCAATCTCGCCAGCCAGCGCCTGGGTGGTGTGATGGGCAGCAAGCAGCCGGTGCATCCCAACGATCATTGCAACCTCAGCCAGTCATCCAACGACAGCTTCCCGACGGCCATGCACATTGCCGTGGTCGAGGAGACTCACGGCCGCCTGGAGCCGGCGTTGCGGCATTTGCAGCAGGCACTGGCGGAGCGCGCCGAGGGCTGGCAGCACATCATCAAGATCGGTCGCACGCATTTGCAGGATGCCACGCCGCTGACGCTGGGCCAGGAGTTCTCCGGCTATGCCATGCAGCTGCAGCTGGGGCTGGCGCGCGTGCACGATGCCTTGCCGCGCCTGTATCCGCTGGCGCAGGGCGGCACCGCCGTGGGCACCGGCCTGAATGCGCCCATCGGTTTCGACAAGCTCTTTGCCGCCGAGGTGGCGCGCTGCACCGGGTTGCCGTTTGTGACGGCGCTGAACAAGTTCGAGGCGCTGGCCAGTCACGATGCGCTGGTCGAGCTGTCGGGCGTGCTCAACACGCTGGCGGTCAGTCTCAACAAGATTGCCAACGATATCCGGCTGCTCGGCTCCGGGCCGCGCTCGGGTCTTGGCGAGCTGTCTTTGCCGGAGAATGAGCCGGGCTCGTCGATCATGCCGGGCAAGGTCAATCCGACCCAGTGCGAGGCGCTGACCATGGTCTGCGCGCAGGTCATGGGCAATCATGTGACCGTTACGATTGCCGGGGCTCAGGGGCATTTTGAGCTGAATGTGTTCAAGCCGGTGATTGCCTACAATGTGCTGCAGTCCATCCGCTTGCTGGCGGATGCCGCACGCAGCTTCACCGATCATTGCATCAGCGGCATGAGCGCCAACGAGGCGCGCATTGCTGAGCTGGTGGAGCGCTCGCTGATGCTGGTGACGGCCTTGGCACCGGTGATTGGCTATGACAATGCCGCGCTGATTGCCAAGCGCGCGCATCACAACGGCACGACGCTGCGCGAGGAGGCGGTCGCCGGCGGCTTCGTCAGTGCCGAGGAATTCGACCGCGTGGTACGGCCGGAGCAGATGCTGGGGCCGGCTTAGGCTCCGGCGGCTTGATTGCTCGCCGTTATTGCCAAGCGTGGCTGGTTAGCCAGTCACGGACTTCCCTAGCCACGGCTTGTGGCGTGCGTATCCAGCGCAGATGATCGGCGCGATCACCCAGTGTGGCGGCATCGAGCACGCGCTCGCTTACCTGAGCGCTGCTGTAGCGGGCGCGCATCGCATCCATGGCGGCTTTCGGGGCAAAGTCATCGTCGGCCATGCGCAGCATCAGCAGGGGTTTGTTGAAGCGCCGGATGCCGGCTTCCAGATCTTCATCGAGCCCGATGGCGGCGTATCGGTTGTGACGCGCCAGCTGCAGCCAGTCTTGCATGAGCCGGCGCGCTTCGCGGCCGCCGAAGCCGACCTTGTCGCCGGGGTAGTAGCCGAAGGCGCGGGTCAGCATGGGGATCATCATGATGAGCACGCGCAGCTGGTTGCGTACTTTGCCATCGAAAGCTTCATAGTAGGCTGTGCCGCAGGCGCTGAGGATGACGCCGGCAATGCGCTCAGGGCTGCGGCCGGCCGTCATGCTGGCGTAGTGGCCGCCGAGACTGTGGCCCATGAGCACGACGGGCTGGCCGGGTCGTTGGCTTTGCAGCCAGTCGAGGAGGGCGGGAATGTCTTCATCGAGTGCTTCGCGGTAGCCGAAGTCGACGCTGCGCGAGGGTCGCAGGGCGCTGTCGCCGTGGCCGCGCTGCTCCATGATCAGCACGGAGGTGCCGGCGGCCTGCAGGGCGCTGGCGAGCGGATCGTAGTAGCGCGCTGGGATGCCTAGCGCCGGCATCAACATAATGACAGCGCCGTTGCTGTTGGCCTCTTTGCTGTCAGCATGGAACCAACGGACGGGCACGGCGTAATTTGATGCGGCGGGCACGGCGACAGGCAGGGTGAAGAGTTCGGCAGACATGCGGGCCTCGCAAAGAATGAGTTTCTGAAAAGTGATGGCCTGAATGTACCATCGGCACATGCTCGCGTTACAGCCACCCGTTTGGCGAACGCTGACCCGACAACAAAAACAAGAAGAACATCCATGATGCGACGACTGATCTGCCTGCTGCCCCTGCTGCTCGCTGCTTGTGGCAGCGAAAGCGATATTCCGGCCTCGTTGGCTCCAGACACGGCGCCCATCATGCCGCTGTGTGTGTCCAACGCCTGCGGTCAGGTGATCGACATTGCCACTATCCCCGATGCCGAAAACACGCTGACCACGCCGGATGGCCGAGTGTTTGTATCGGGCGGTACGGGGGTGTTTGAAATTCTTCGCAGCGGCGATGCGTATACAGCAGCGCCGATTAACGATGCCGCCTGCAATTTCACCGGGCTGGCCCAGCGCGGCGATGTGCTCTACGCCAATTGCTTCGATGGCCGGCTCTATGCCGCTCGTCTGACGGCATCGCCCAAGTTGCAAGCGATTCACGAGTACGGCCTGGCAGCGCCCAATGGCCTGGCTGCCGGGCCGGATGGCGCGCTGTACCTGACCAATGGCCCATTGGCGACGACGGCGTTGCCGGATCCGAAGATCGTGCGCGTGGTGCTGGACTCGGCCGACCCGTTCAAGGTGCTTAAGCAGGAGGTTTGGCTGGCCAGCGGTCTGACCGCGCCGAACGGCATCGCCATTCGCGGCCGTGAACTCTATGTGACAGACAGCAGCCTCATGCCGCCGGCGCTGGGCCGCATCGAGCGCATCCTGATCGGCAGCGATGGCCTGCCCGGCGAGCGCCAGGTCATCGCCTCGTTGCCATCCATTGCCGATGACCTGAGCGTGGTGGGCGAGGGCTTGCTGGTGTCGCTGTATGTGCAGGGCAGTGTGGCGCTGGTCGGCTTTGACGGCAGCATTCTGCAGCAGACCGATCCGCTGGGGTTGGCGTTTCCGTCCAGCGTGCGCCTGAGCAACGGGCCGCTGTTTGCACCCGGCGATCTGCTCATCACGCAAAAAGGCATCATTGGCGATACTTCATCGCCGTATGGCAACCGCTTGAGTATCCTCAGGCCGAACGCGCGCTGATGCGCGTGCAAAAATAACGATTCATCTATCAGGAGCATGCGTCATGCATATCATCGGATTTCTGCTTATTGGTGCCATTGCCGGCTGGCTGGCGGGTCTGATCATGAAAGGCAGCGGCAAGGGTCTGCTCGGCAATATGGTCGTTGGCGTGCTGGGCTCGGTGATCGGCGGCTTCGTGTTCCAGTCTGTCGGCATTGCCGCCGGCGGCTTTGTGACGGCATTGATCGGGGCGATCGTGCTGCTCTTTGTTGTTAATCAGCTGAAATCCTGAGGCAGGATGGTTGCCCGGCAAGGCATGAGATCCCCGCATATTCGTAATTGACTTTACGGTCACGCTCTTGTGTCATGTGCGGGCATTTTCTGCTTGCTTATGTATTAGGGATTTCTCATGTCTTATCGTTCTGTGTTTCGCTCCGACCTGTTTGCGGGTCAAACTCATATTGTCACCGGCGGCGGCTCCGGCATAGGCCGTTGCACGGCGCACGAATTAGCCTCGCTGGGCGCGCATGTGGTGCTGGTGGGTCGCTCGGTCGAGCGTCTGGAAAAAACCGTGGCCGAGATTGTGGAAGACGGCGGTTCGGCGTCGTATGTGAGCCTCGACATTCGTGAAGAGCAGGCGGTGAAGGATGCCGTGGCGCAGGTGTTGGCCGAGCGCGGAGCCATCCACGGGCTGGTCAACAATGCCGGCGGCCAGTTTCCGTCACCGCTGATGCACATCTCCAAGAAAGGCTGGGATGCGGTGGTGAACAGCAATCTCACCGGCGGGTTCCTGTTTGCCCGCGAAGTGTTCAACCAGTACATGCTGGCCAACGGCGGCAGCATCGTGAACATTATTGCCGACATGTGGCGCGGTATGCCGGGCATGGGCCACTCCGGTGCGGCGCGTGCCGGCATGTTCAGCTTTACGGAAACGGCAGCGGTGGAGTGGGCGTTTGCCGGTGTGCGCGTGAACTCGGTTGCGCCCGGCTTCATTGCATCCAGCGGAATGGATCGCTACGACCCGGCCTTTGCCGAGACAGTAATTCCGCAAATGCGCGGCCTGATCCCGGCCAAGCGTATGGGTGACGAGGATGAAATCAGCAGCACCATCGTGTTTCTGCTGTCGCCGGCTGCGTCGTACATGACCGGTGCCTGCCTCTGTGTGGACGGCGGTTCATCGCTCAATACCAAGCTGTTCCCGCTGCCGGATCACAATCGCATGCCGCCGCAGCACGCCTTTCACCGCGCAGTGAAGCCGAAGGCCGTGAAGGACTGAGCTTTTAAGGAAGCCGGTGCGTCTCGCCGATGGCCCAGCGCGGAAATTGCGCTGCGGCCACGCCGGCTTGCTGCAAGGCCACGGCGAGATCCAGCGGCGGTTGCTGAATGGCTTCGTCGGTGAGAATGAAGGTGCCCCAGTGGATGCCGAGGCTGAGCCGAGCCTGCACATCCTGATGAATCCTGACCGCTTCGGCGGGATCAATATGCTGCCGTTGCATGAAGTCG
>CALEYY010000013.1 GCA_937928295.1 uncultured Moraxellaceae bacterium | reverse complement strand
GACCAGCGCCGGCGTGCCGCCAGTGAGGCGGCGCAGCGTGCTGCCGTGCAGGATGGTATCGACTAGCAGCATCAGGTCGCGCGCTGGCCAGGCCATCAGATGCGATTCGTGGCAAGTGCAGATCGTGGTCAGGATGGGCAGGATAAGGCCGCGCCAGAAGATGGGCTGAAAGCCTTCGTCGGTGAGAAATTCGCTGAGCAGGCGTTGGTCTTGCGGATTGTTGCGCAAGGTTTCGGTGGCGGCGGCGAGCTGCTTCAGGCCGCGTGCCAGCGTCAGCGTCTGCAGGTTCAAATGCCGCCAGGATCCGACCCAGGGCAGGCCCACGATCGGCAGGCGGCTGCTGCGAAACCAGGTGCTGCGGTCGTCCCAGCTGCAGGAGGTGTAGGTGTGCACAGGAAAGGTGCCGACGCCGACTTGCTCGGCCAGCGTCAGCACGCTTTGCCAGGCCAGCGGGCTCATCACGCGCAGCGGCACATCGACCAGGCCGCCGTGGATATGCAGGCTGTGTGCATCCATGCCGCGCTTTTGCTGGGCCTCGAACACGGTGACCTGCTGGCCGGCCAGATGCGCCAGGCGAGCGGCGGCCAGACCAGCCATGCCACTGCCGATGACGGCAATTTTTTCACTCATGCCCAGCACACTCCGGAGCGTTAGCGCGTTTGCGCACTCAGGAAGGCGCGCAAGGCGGCGGGTTTGACGGGCTTGCGCAGCAGGCCGAGGCCGGCGCTGCGGACTTGGCTGGCGACCTCGTCGGTATGGTCGGCGGTGACCAGCGCACCGGCACGGCCGACGCTGAGTTCGCGCAATAACAGCAAGCCATCTTCGTTATCGGCGAGATGATAATCGGCCAGCACCACTTGCGGGTCTTTTTCTGCCAGCAATTGCCGTGCGCCATCGCCATCGCCACTGGTGAATACGGTGCAGCCCCAGCGGCTGAGCAGGGCTTGCATGCCGGCCAGAATGTCGGGCTCGTTGTCGATGCAGAGCACGCGCAGGCCTTGCAGATTACCATCGTGCACGGTGGCGGATTCGACCGTGCTGCTGCTGGCTGCCTGTGCCGCGATAGCGGGCACCGTCACCGTGAAGCAGGCACCGCGACCGGGCACCGAGCTGACCGCGAGCGGATGCTGCAGCAGGCGCGCCATGCGATCGACGATGGCCAGCCCCAGGCCCATGCCTTTTTCGCCCCAGGGCGAGGCTTCGCCGCCGCGCTGAAATTCCTGAAAGATCTGCGCCTGCTTGCCGGCCGGAATGCCGGGGCCGGTGTCGTGCACTTCGATGCGCCAATCGCTACCCTCGCGACGAAGGCCGATGAGCACGCCGCCGTCACGGGTGTAGCGCAGGGCATTGTTGATCAGGTTTTGCAGGATGCGCCGCAGCCATTGCCGGTCGCTGCGTATCCACACCGCTGCCTTGGGCAAATGCAGGCGCAGTTGCAGATGCCGCTGCTCGGCCACCGGGCGCACTTGTTCGGTCAGCTCGCGCAGCATGTCGCTGAGCGCGATTGGCTCCAGATGCGGATTCAGCGCACCGGCATCCAGGCGGGATATATCGAGCAGGGCCGAGAGCAGCTCTTCGGCCCCGCGCAGGGAGCTGTCGACCTGGCGAGCGAGCTGGTGGGCATCACCGCTGAGGTCGGGGTGCTGGCTCAGCGCCGAGGAGAACAGGCGCGCGGCATTCATGGGCTGCAGCAGGTCGTGGCTGGCGGCGGCGAGAAAGTGTGTCTTCGACTGGTTGGCTTGCTCGGCTTGGAGCTTGGCCTGCTGCTGGGCCTGCAGCGCGGTTTCCAGTTCGACGGTGCGCTGAGCGACGCGTATTTCCAGCGCTTCCTTAGCGTTGGCCAGGGTGCGCTCAGCCTGCTTGAAGTGCGTCACATCGGCGTAGGTGGTGACAAAGCCACCGCCGGGAATAGGCCGACCGCGCAGCTCCAGCACCTTGCCATCGGCGCGTGTGCGCTCGAAGACATGCGGGCTGCCCTGACGCATGTAGTCGATGCGCTTGGCGACATGCGCCTCCACATCGCCGGGGCCGCATTCGCCGCGCTCAGCGTTGTAGCGGATCAGGTCGGCGACCGAGCCGCCGGCGTAGACCATGCCTTCCGGGTAATCGAACAGCTCCAGATAGCGGCTGTTCCAGGCCACCATTTTCATGTCGGCATCGACCACGCTGATGCCTTGCTCGATGTGCTCCATCATGGTGCTGAGCACGCCGCGATTGAAGCGCTGCAGCTGCGAGCTTTGATCGAGCAGGGCCACGACCTGACCTATCTCCAGACCGGAGCCGCGCAGCACCGTGGTCAGCAGGGCGCGCGCTGAGGAAGTACCCATCGCCCCCGCAAGCAGGCGCTCGGAGAATTGCACCCAGCCGCGACTGGCGGGGCGGCGCAGATCGAGGTGCTGCATGCGGCCTCGGGCGAATTGCTCGAAGGCCTGCTGGGTGGCGTCGTCACCGAGGATGCGTGCGACCAGGGCGTGCAGCTCACTCAAGGGCAGGCGATGCCACTCGGCGCTATGCAGGTTTTCCGCTTCGCTGGCATAGGGGTCGAGAAACGGTGTGGCCTCGAGCTGCTCGCTGATGCCGGGGCGAAAGCGCAGCGAGATCAGCACGAACAGGGCGATATTGATCAGCAGTGACCAGAACACGCCGTGGGTCAGCGCATCCCAGCCAGTGAGGCCGAACAAGGCCTGCGGCTTCAGCCATTCCAGGCCGAACAGACCGTGGCGTAGCCAATTGCTGTCGAAGCCCAGCGCCGGCAGCAGCGCTGGCAGCATCAGCGTGTACAGCCAGATGGCAAAGCCGGCGACGAGGCCGGCCATGACGCCTTGCTTTGAGCCACCACGCCAGAACAGGCCGCCGATCAGTGCCGGCGCAAACTGGGCCACGGCTGAGAAAGCCAGCAGGCCGACCGAGGCCAGTTGCGAGAACTCGGTGAGCAGGCGGTAGTAGCCATAGCCGAGCAGTGCCAGCGACAGGATGGCGCAGCGGCGTATCCACAGCAGCAGGCTAGGCATGGGCTGTTGGCCGAAACGGCCGAAACGCAGCAGCAGCGGCACCACGAGGTCGTTGCAGATCATCGTGGATAGCGCCACCGAGGCGA
>CALEYY010000012.1 GCA_937928295.1 uncultured Moraxellaceae bacterium | reverse complement strand
ACCGACAGCCTGCTCGCCGCCGCCAGCGAATCCAGCCGCGCCGCCCTCGCCCGCTATCAGGCCGGCCTCGGCAACCTGCTCAATGTGCTGACCGCGCAAAGCAATCTGGCCGATGCCCGCCAGCAGCACGCCCGCTCTCGCTTCGACTTCGCCGCCGCCCGCCTTCAACTCGCGCAGGCCAGCGGTCTGCTGGTGCGCGATACCGCCATGGAGTTTCGTCAATGATCGCTTTCACCCCCGCTCGCCGCCGCTGGGCCTTGATCGTCGGCGCAGTTGCCATCGTTGCTGGCATCGGCCTGAAAGCCTGCGGCGGCAGCGACAACGGCATTCAATATCGCAGCGAGAAAGCCGACCGGGGCGACATCGCGCAGAGTGTTGCCGCCAACGGCCAGCTCAGCCCGGTCACGCTGGTGTCGGTGGGCACGCAGGTGTCGGGCATCGTGCGATCGTACAGCGCCGACTTCAACGATCGCGTCGAGGCCGGGCAGGTGTTGATGCGCCTGGACGATGCCATCCTGCAAGCGCAGCTGACGCAGTCGCGGGCCAACCAGAACAGCGCCGAAGCTTCGCTGGCACTGGCGCGCAGCAACTGGGCGCGCATACAGCCACTGGCCAAGGACGGCTTTGCGTCATCGCAAGAAGTCGATCAGAGTCGGCAGGCGCTGCGTGAGGCCGAAGCGCGCGTGACCCAGACGCGCGCGCAAGTGCAGCGCGATCAGGTCAATCTCGGCTACTCGGTGATTCGCTCGCCGGTGTCGGGCGTGGTCGTGCTGCGCACCGTCGATGTGGGCCAGACCGTGGCCGCCAGCTTCCAGACGCCGGAGCTGTACAAGATCGCCAAGGATCTGCGCGAGATGGTCATCGACGCCTACTTCACCGAGTCCGATATCGGCGACATTCGTGTCGGCCAGGCCGCCAAATTTCGCGTCGATGCCTTTCCGAATCGCAACTTTGACGGCGTGGTCAAGCAGGTTCGGCTGAACCCGAAAACCGAACAGAATGTGGTGACCTACGATGTGGTGGTGGCAGTGGCCAACCCCGATGAAGTCTTGCTGCCGGGCATGACGGCGTATGTCAGCATCAACACCCGCGAAAAGCAGAATGTGCTGCGCGTGCCCACGGCGGCGCTGCGCTTCCGGCCGCCGGAAGGTGCCAAGCTGGCGGATGCAGCCACTTCCGAAAAGTCTGCTGACAAATCCACTGCTGCCGGCTCGACCGGCACTCGCGGCAAAAATCGCGGCGCACGCCAAAGCGGCAAGGTCTGGATCAACAGCAAAGACGGCCTGCGCGCCGTGCCAGTCAAGCTCGGCATTACCGACCGGCGCTTTACCGAGATTGTCGGCGGTGCGCTGAAGGCTGGCGACGAAGTGGTTATCGAGCAGGCACTGAGCGAGGAAGAGATCGCCAAGAAGGGCATGAAATTCCGGATGGGCGACTGATGACCAGCGTCATCCGACTGCAGGGCCTGATCAAGGACTACCCCAGCGGGGTCGGGCCGGTGCGCATTCTGCACGGCATTGATCTGGCCATCGAGGCCGGTGAATTCGTTGCCGTCATGGGCCCGTCCGGCTCCGGTAAATCCACGCTGATGAACATCCTCGGCTGCCTCGACAGCGCCAGTGCCGGCAGCTTTGCGCTGGCCGGCAAGGCCGTGACTACGCTCGACGCCAATGCCCTCGCCGACCTGCGCAATCGCTACATCGGCTTCGTCTTTCAGGGCTTCAATCTGCTGCCGCGCAGCACCCTGCTAGACAATGTGGCGCTGCCGCTGATCTATGCCGGCGTGCCCTTGGCCGAGCGCAAGCAACGCGCCGCCGACATGCTCGCCAAGGTCGGCCTCGGTCAGCGCCTCGATGCCCTGCCCGGCCAGATTTCTGGCGGCCAGCAGCAGCGTGTCGCCATCGCCCGCGCACTGGTCAACCGGCCCGCGCTGATTCTCGCCGATGAGCCCACGGGCAACCTCGACACGCACACCAGCGACGAAATCATGCAGCTGTTTCGTCGCCTGAATCAGGAAGAAGGCATCACCATTGTGCTGGTCACCCACGAGCCAGATATTGCCGCGCATGCGCCACGGCTGGTACGACTGGTCGATGGCCACAAAGCCTGGGATGGCGACACGCAGGCCGGGCTGACGGCGGCGGCGATGGTGCCCGGCGCCAATGCATCGCCGATGATGGTGACGGACTTGATGCCGGCACCAGAAGATCATTTTTTCTGGGCCGACGCCGTCACGGGCGTTGGTGACACCATTGATTCGGAAACGCGGGTCATGCGGCTGGACGGCGTTGCGGTTCCTGTGCTGCGGCATGTTCGAAGTGTGCTCCTCCCGGGTGAGGAACGTTTTTTCCTGGTGAGCATGCATGACCTCACGACCGAGCGTCATATGGCCAGCGAACTGGAGCGATCGGTTGCCGACCTGCAGGCCACGCTGTTCGACCTGTCCGAGCGCGGCGTGCTGCGCCTGCGGGGCGACGAGGACACCTGGTACGTCGAGGTCGGCGGGAAGCAAACCCCGCTGGGCAACCACCCCGAAGACCTCCCCCCTCCGAGGAAGGGGAAGAACGGGCCGGCGTATTCCACGTTGTCGTTGCACCAGCAGGCGGCGTAGTAGGCCAAGCCGCCGGGCGCGAGCATCATGCCGCCCCGGGTGTCGTTGATCGCCTCGGCCACGCGCAGTTTGCAAAAGGCGAACGCGCGGTCGAGTTCCGGCTCGACGCGCCGGTGAATGGTGTGCTGCCGGTGGGCGGCTTCGATCTCGCGGTGCTTGCAGATCCGGTCGGCGCCACTCTCACCATCTCGCAACATCCCGCGAGCACGAACGTCCAGGCTGGTCAGACGGCGAGCTTCGCCGTGCGCGCCACGGGCGTAAACGTGAATGGCAACGCGCCGCTCGCTTACCACCAAGCTGGCCTCGACACCGAGGTGCTGCGCCGCTGCATTCCGGGCTGCGAGGCCATGGCCGCCACCGGCGAGTACGAGAAGACCGCCACCGTGGCGATCAAGGTCGGCCCGGTGCGCGCACGCTTCAACGGCCGCGTGCGCATGGACGGCGAGCCGGTCGACGTCGTTCGCGCGTACGAATACGAAATGCACGAG
>CALEYY010000011.1 GCA_937928295.1 uncultured Moraxellaceae bacterium | reverse complement strand
TGACTGGAGTTCAGACGTGTGCTCTTCCGATCTCACCTTCTATTCGCCAGGCGCGGTGGGCTACACGGATTATCCGGCCATGACGGTGGCTTGACCAAGCGGCCACACGCTGTCGGTGATTTGACCTCGGGCCGAACTTTTTGCCACTGTCTCGCGCATGGGCAATTCGTTCGGTCATCTGTTTCGCATCACCACCTGGGGAGAGTCCCATGGTGGGGGTGTCGGCGTTGTGGTGGATGGATGTCCTCCGCTTCTAGAGATCACGGAGGCCGATATCCAGCCTGAGCTGGATCGCCGCCGCCCTGGTCAGTCCAAGATCACCACCCCGCGCAAAGAGGCCGACCAGGTCACCATCCTTTCCGGCACGTTCGAAGGGAAGACGCTCGGCACGCCCATCAGCATGTGGGTGAAGAACGAGGACCACCGGTCGGACGCCTACTCCGAGATGGCGACCAAGTTTCGCCCTTCCCATGCCGACTACACCTACCAGACCAAATACGGCATCCGTGCCTGGCCGGGCGGCGGACGCAGCAGTGCGCGGGAAACCATCGGCCGGGTCGCCGCCGCGGCCGCGCTTTGGGTCCGCGTTGCCAAAGACGTAGCCGCGCTTGCCGGCCGCCGGCGCCGTGAAGTGCAGCGTGAGCTCCGCAAATTGGAGGTCGTGGCTCGTCCACTCTTCCAGAAGGAGCAGCGTCTTGAAGGGGTCGTTGTCGTACCACCAGGTCGGGATGCTCGGGTCGAAGCTGAAATCCATGTGACGGACTTTCAGGTCGTGACGCGGCCTCTGGGCCATGTGGCTGGGAATGCGGGCGGCGGCGGTCATGGCAAACTCCTGTGAACTCTCTGGCGATGACCGCATGGTACTGGCGCACTCCCAGCCCTCGTGAGATGCTGCGCGGACAATCGACTTGTCATTGGTGACCAATGCATGCCTGTCACAACGGACTATCCTGCCTGGGCTGAACAGCTCAACACACCGGTGACCTATCCTGCGCAATACCTGGCGCTGGCCGAAGCACGCGGGCTGGATACGACAACGCTGCTCGCCGCCGCCGGCCTGGATGCAGCCCAGCTGGCCACACCCGGTGCGCGCATCAGTCTGGCCAACTTCCTTCGCTTTCTCACCGCGCTGCTGGCCACCGGGAGCATGGACGACATGGGCATGGAGGTCGGGCTGCGCCTGCCGCTGACTGCCCATGGCAATCTAGGCTATGCGCTGATTTGCGCCAGCCATCCGCGTGAAGCGCTGGATACCTTGCAGCAATACTGGGGCCTGCGCGGTCGCGGCCTGCGATTCGGCTGGACAGAAACCGACGCCACACTGCGCTTTGACTTTCATGGCGAGCTTGTGCTGCCGCCTGCGCTGGCGCAGGTGCTGACGGAAGCCATGCTGGTCAGCTTCTGCCAGGGCGTGCAGTTTTTGCTCGGCACACCTGTCTTTCCCGGCGAGATCGGCTTTGTCATGCCCGAGCCGGCACATCACGGTCGCTATCGCGAGCGGCTACCCGTGCTGCGTTATGGCCAGACGGAAAACAGCGTCGTCATCCTGAACAAGGCACTGTTCGACAAGCCGCTGTCTACCGGCAACCCCGAGGCGCGTCAGCAGGCGCTGGCGCTGTGTGCCCGCGAAATGTCGTTATGGGGCGATGATGCCGCGCGCCAGCCGCTGCTCGCCCGCGCCCAAGCCGAAATGGCCCTGACCGGACGCGGCTATCCCGGCCCGGACGAGCTGGCGGATCGGCTGCATCTGTCGTTGCGCACGCTGCGACGCCGGCTCGCAGCCGAGGGCAGTGGCTATCAGGCGTTGCTGGATGCGGCTCGGGCGCGCGATGCGCTGGCGCTGCTGGCACAACCGGAGCTGGAGATCCGCCAGATCGCGCGGCTGCTGGGCTATGAAGATCCGGCGAATTTCACGCGGGCGTTCAGGTCAAGAACGGGGATGACGCCGAGCGCGGCGCGACTCAGCCACGCACCCCGGCCATCACCCGCTCCCGCAACCACTGATTAGCCGGATCCGCCTCACGCTGTCGATGCCAGTACAAATGCAGCTCCACGCCCGGCAGCTGCACCGGCAGTTCCAGCACCACATTGCCCACCGCCGTGTTGCCCACTACCGCATTGATAGCCTCTGCCTGCCGTCGCGGCATGGTCAGCAGCAGATCCGTCTCCGCCACAATCCGGCACGCGGCCTCGTAGTGCTGACAGCGCATCACCACCTGCCGTTCCAGCCCCAGCCGCGCCAGGCCCAGATCTTCCACGGCACGGCCGGTGCGGCGCGATGACACAGTCACATGCTGCGCGGCGAGATAGGCCTTGGCATCGAGCTTGCGCGGCGCTTTGGGCGAGGCGCGGCAGACCACCACGAAGTCATCCTGCAATAACAGGGCATGACAGAGGTCTGGCGATACCGGCTGCGCGATGTCGATGGCGCAGTCGAGCCGTCCGGCGGCGAGGTCGGCGCGCAGGCTGGCGCGGTCCAGCCGCACACTGGCGATGCGCAACGCCGGCACCGCCGCGCGCAAGGCCCGCACCAGCACGGGCAGGATGCTCGGCTCCAGCTCGTCGTTCATCGCCAGCGTGATCTGCGTGATGTCGCGCGCCGGCTCGAAGACCTGGCTGCGATGCACGGCCTGGCGGAACAGCGCCAGCGCCTCCTGGATATCCGGCCACAGGCGATCCGCCAGCGGTGTCGGCACCACACCCTGTCCCTCGCGCACGAACAGCGGGTCGCCGAGCTGCGTGCGCAATCGGCCGATGGCATGACTGACGGCGGACTGACTCAGGCACAGTATCTCGGCGGCGCGCGTGAGGTTGCGCTCGCGGTAGATGGTGTCGAAGACACGGAAGAGATTGAGGTCGAGACGGCTGATGTCCGGGCGGCTGGAGTCGAGCTGGCCGGGCCAGTTTTTGTCATTCATCTGATTCATGACCAACCATGAGAAATCATCATTTCCTGCATCGTACGCCAGGCACTAGGATCGGTCACTTGTCATTCCCTTGATTCAGGAAAATCGTCATGCATTTCGAACTCAGCGAACGCGGTCAGGATTATGTGGCGCGTGTGAAAGCCTTCATGCGCGAGCACATCGAGCCGGTCGAACCGGCATTCTGGGCCGAGGTGCATGCCAGCAATCCGGATGGCGACTGGCGCCAGTGGAAGCACCCGGCCGTGCTGGAAGAGCTGAAGCGCAAGGCCAAGGCGCAAGGGCTGTGGAATCTGTGGATGCCCAGCGAGGAGCTGGGCGCCGGCCTGACCATCGCCGAGTACGCGCACATCGCTGAGCAGACTGGCCGCAGCCTGCTCGCGCCCACCGTGTTCAATTGCAACGCGCCCGACACCGGCAATATGGAGGTGCTGTGGCGTTATGGCAGCGAAGCACAGAAGGCTCAATGGCTGACGCCGCTTTTAAACGGCGAAATCCGCTCCGTGTTCTGCATGACCGAGCCGGATGTGGCGTCGTCGGATGCGACCAATATGCAGGCCACGGCGATCATCGAGGGCGATGAAATCGTGCTCAACGGCCGCAAGTGGTGGTCGAGCGGCATCGGCGACCCGGACTGCAAGATCGCCATCTTCATGGCGCACACGCCGGATGCCGAGAAGGGCCGTCACAGCCAGCACTCCATGGTGCTGGTGCCGCTGGACACGCCGGGCGTGGAGATCCAGCGCATGCTGCCGGTGTTCGGCGATTACGATGCGCCGCACGGCCACGGTGAGGTGCTGTTCACCAATGTGCGCGTGCCGGTGAGCAATTTCATCGGTGGGCCGGGTCAGGGGTTCTCGATTGCGCAGGGCCGTCTCGGGCCGGGCCGCATTCACCATTGCATGCGCTGCATCGGTGCGGCGGAAAAGGCGCTGGAGCTGATCGCGTTCGCGGAAAAAAACTTCGTCACGCCGGATGGCCTTTTCACCGTGGGGATGACCAAGGAGACCGAGCAGGCCGCTTGGCTGTGGAGCGTGGAGGACGTCGAAAAGGAACTTTCGCCGGAAGACGCGGCCTGGTGGATCAAGGCGACGGAGATGAAGGGCCTGGGAAACCTGCCTTCCGAAGTCGATCCGCGCCGCGAGTTTTTCCGCTGTAACAGTCTGGGTATTTCCAAATCGCTGGCGGAGCTGGCCGCCGGACAATCGCAGTCCGTGGAAGTCTTCAGCGCGCGGTTTGAGGCGGTCAGGAAAAAGCTGCTGGAAGTCCGGAACCGGCGGCTGGGCGAGATTCCCCGCGACACGGTCGCCCACGCGGGCATGAATTTCCGCATGGTGTCCGCCTATGCCGCGGCCTTCGGCGCAACGGGCGATGTAGCCTACCGCGAGAAGGCGGTGGCGCTGCTGAAGAAATCGAAGGAGGTGTTCAAGGACGGCCCGCGGCTGCGCCTGTTCGCGGCGGACGCCCCGAAATCGGTGGGCGAGGGGAGGGCGTTTCTCTACGGACTGGCGCTCCAGGCTGCGTTGGATGTGGCGGTCATCACCTCCGATTCCGCCTGGCTCGGATGGGCGGAAGACCTGGCGACGACAGCTGCGGAGCTTTTCACCGATTCCGAATTTCTCAAGGAATGCCCGGACGATGCGAAAGTCATGGACCTCCCGGTGACCGATCTGGCGATGCTCTTCGACGACTCGACCGCGGGCCTGATTTCCTTCGCCGAGTGCCGTCTCGCCGAGCAGAACAGGCCGCTGGTGCCCACTTTCAGCGAACTCGCCACTCCGCTGCCGGCGTTCGCGGTTGACAGTCCGATTCTCCACACGGACTTGTTGCAAGCGACTCTCGCCCGTTCCTTTCGAGTCACGGTCATCGCCGGGGCCGCCCTCTCGCCCGAGATGAAACTCGCCACCGAACGCCTTCCGATGCGCATGATCCAACGCAGACCGCCCAATCCCGGCGACCAGATTCCGGCGGGCTCGGTCAAAATCACGTTCTCAAACGGGGAAAGCCGGACGGCCGCCACCCCGGTCGAGCTCCAAGAAGTGCTCTTGCCCTCGCTCGGAAAATTGTAAACTCTCCTTCAGCAATCCTCCATTGTTATACGCTATGAAAAGAAACCCACTCCTCGCCACTCTCTGTTTATGCTCCCTCGCACTGCCCTGCGCGGCGGATACTTTCACCCTTAAGGACGGCACCGTTTTGGAAGGCACCATCGCCAAAGAACAGGGCGATTCCTACATCGTCGAGGTGCAGGTGACCAAAAGCATCAAGGACGAGCGCACCATCGCCAAAGCGGACATCCAGAAGCTGGACCGCGCCAAGCCGGATCTCATCGCCTTCGAGCCGATCGGAAAACTGGTGCCGACGCCTGATTTCCTGACGGAAGACGA
>CALEYY010000010.1 GCA_937928295.1 uncultured Moraxellaceae bacterium | reverse complement strand
AGTATCCGGTGGCTCAGGCCTACATCGATACCCGTGCCAACCGTATCTATGGCGGCACCAACGAGATCATGAAAGAGCTGATTTCGCGTACTTTCTAAGCATCAAGTTTCAAGCGGCAAGAAGAAGGCGCTCAGTGAGAACTGAGCGCCTTTTTTATTGGATTGGCTGAATGCTAGCGCTCTGAGGAGCCATTAATCGAACTGCCGAAAGTCCGGCTTGCGCTTGTCCTGAAAGGCCGTAAACGCTTCGATAGCTTCCGGCGAGTTGAGCCGTGCCATGAAATGTCCGCCCTCGAATTTCATGTGCGCTGCCAGTGCGTCATGGGGAGCCTTGCGCAGCAGTGACTTGGTCAGCAGCACTGCCGCCGTGGGCTGGTCGGCCAGTTGTCTTGCACGGGCCTGTGCCAGTGCCGGCAAGGCTTCCGGGCTCACCACTTCATTAACTAGGCCGATCTCGCGTGCCATTTCCGGGCTGAAAGGCTGGCCCAGCATCAGCAGCTCGGCGGCCTTGCGATGCCCGGCCATGAGCGGCAGCAGATAGCTGGAGCCAGCCTCCGGGCAGAGGCCGAGGTTGGCAAACGGCAGCTGAAAGCGCGCCGTGGTATCGCAATAGACCAGATCGCAGTGCAGCAGCAGGGTAGTGCCGATGCCCACCGCATGGCCGCTGACCGCCGCCACAATCGGCTTGCGCGCATGCAGCAGCTTGTCCAGCAATACCATGACGGGCGCGTTTTCATCCTGCGGTGGGTGCTGCAAAAAATCCTGCAGATCGTTGCCGCTAGTGAAGCATTGGCCAGCCCCCGAAATCATCAGCACGCGCACGCCAGGGTCGGCTTCGGCAGCCGAGACGGCCTCGTGCAGCGCGGTATACATGCCATGTGTCAGCGCATTCTTGCGTTCGGGGCGATTGATCAGGATCTCGCAGATGCCATCGTGCTGGCTGACTTCAATATTCGGGCTGGACATGTAAAAGGCTCTGTAAAGCAGATGGAGTTCAGGCGTCATCGACGCTTTGCAAGGGCGTTGTAGCGTGTATCCTGCTCGTCTACAACCACTGCGAGCTTTCGCATGAAAACGCCGATCTCTGCCGATGCCGGCTACCTCTACGCTGCCATCACGCTGCTGATTTGGTCCGGCTTTGTGGTGGTCTCGCGCATCGGCTCCACCGGCACGCTCACCCCGTACGACATCGACGCTTTGCGCATCGGCGTCTCGGCGCTGGTGCTGGCCCCGTGGTGGTTGCCGCGCCTGCTGCAAAGCGGCCTACGGCAGCTGCGCTGGTACCAATCGCTGACGCTGGCCATGCTCGCCGGCATCACCTATCCCCTGGCCAGCTACACCGGCTTCCAGATCTCGCCGGCCAGCCATGGCGCGGTGCTCATCTCCGGCATGCTGCCGTTCTTCACCTCTATCTTTGCCGGCCTGCTGCTTGGCGAGCGCCCGAATCGAATCCGTCTGCTCAGCCTGGCCCTGATTCTCACCGGCGTGATGACCTTGCTGTTTACCAGCATGGCGTCGTTGCCGGCCGGGCAGAGCACCCTCAAGGGCGATCTCTTCCTGCTCACCGCCAGCTGCTTGTGGTCGTTGTTTACCGTGCTGCTCAAACTCTGGCAGGTCAAAGCCTTCGATGTCACGCTGGGCGTCGCGGCCGTGTCGGCGTTGGTCTATCTGCCAGTGTTTGTCTTGTTCCTGCCCAGCCACCTGAGCACGGCAAGTTGGCATGAAATTGCGCTGCAGTCGTTCTATCAGGGCTTTGTCGTGGTCTGTGTCGCCATGTGGACCTACGCCAAGGCCGTCGAGCTGCTCGGCAGCATGCGTGTGGTCATCATGATGTCTGGCGTGCCGGTGGTCGGAGCCTTGCTGGCCGTACCGATTCTGGGCGAGACGCTGACCGCCGGCACCGCGCTGGGCGCTGCGATTGTCTTTCTCGGCGCGTTACTGGGCGCGATGGCACGACCGGAAAAACCAGCCTAAAGCGCGTTCAGCCGCCCGCGTGTCTGCGCTGCCTGCTGTGCAATCGCTGCCTTGGCCTCTGGCGTCATTTTCTCCAGCTGCCGATAGACCATGCCGAGGCGAGGATTCTTCGCCAATGTGCCGGCATGGCGGGCATGAAAGTCCCAGTACAAGGCGTTGAACGGGCAGGCTTTGGCGCCCGTGCGCAGCTTCTTGTCGTAGCGACAACCCTTGCAGTAATCACTCATGCGATCCATGTAGGCCGCACTCGACACATACGGCTTGGTCGCCAGCAAACCGCCATCGGCAAACTGGCTCATGCCCACGGTATTGGGCAGCTCCACCCACTCGAAAGCATCAATATAGATACCTAAATACCATTGATGCAGCTGCTGCGGGTTCAGCCCGGCGAGCAACGCAAAATTGCCGATCACCATGAGTCGCTGGATATGATGGGCATAGGCATGTTCCAGTGACTGCCCGATGGCGTGCTGCACGCAGCGCATCTGTGTCTTGCCCGTCCAGAACCATTCCGGCAGATCAAGGTCATGGCCAAAGTGATTGTGCTGCTCGTAGCCCGGCATGTGTGCCCAGTACACGCCGCGCACATATTCGCGCCAGCCGAGAATCTGGCGGATGAAACCTTCAGCGGCCGCCAACGGAATATTGCCCGCGTGCCAGGCGGCCTCGGTGGCCATCACCACTTCCTGCGGGCAGAGCATCTTGGTGTTCAGCGCAAACGAAATCAGGGCATGAAACAGCCGCCAATTATCCGATGACATGGCATCCTGGAACTGGCCGAAATGCGGCAAGGCATCACGCAGAAAGTGTTTGAACTGCTGCAACGCCTCCTGCCGTGACAGCGGCCAGCGAAATTGTGCTGCCTGCGGATGACCAAAGGATTTGACGCCCGCCGCTTCAATCTCTGCCCACAGCGCACGATGGTCATGACAGGGGCGATGATCCATGGCAACCGGCGGCTGCCCCTGCCAGCGCTGGCGATTGTCATGATCGAAATTCCATTGCTCGCCAATCGGCTTCCCGGCTGTCGTCATCAAGACCCGGTGCCGCTGGCGCATGCTCCGATAGAAGCGCTCCATCAGCCAAGATTTCTGCCCTCGGAACAGCTCGGCGACCTCCGTGCGGTCGGTGTAGAAATGCTCGGAATCCACTATGTCAACCGACAGCCCGCGCTGCCGCAGCGTTTGCCCATAAGTTGCCAGTTGCTCATCCAGCCGCCATTCATCTGGCTCCTGATACGCTAGCCCGGTCGCTTCGTAACGCTGAATGAGCACATCCAGGTTTGCACACAGCTGCTGCTTATTTTCAGCATCGCTAATGCGCAGGTAATGCACACGATGGCCGGCAGCCTCCAGCTCACGCGCGAACGCACGCATACCAGCAAAAATGCCGAGGATCTTCTGCGCATGATGCAGCACATAATCCGTTTCCTGACACATCTCCATCAGCACATGCACTACGCGCTCATCCACCCGCGAAAACCAGCTGTGCTGCGGGTTGAGCTGATCGCCCAGAATCAAGCGCAAGGTCGTCATGAATGGCTCCACACATGGCGATACTCACCGTCAGGGTCGTGCTCGCGCGTCTGCTTTTCAGGATTGAAACGACGACCGCCGCGCGGGTCTGTGCCACGCCCGGCGATGTACAACCAGTTGCCCTGATTGCTGTACACATCGTAGTCCAGTAGCTGTGCCTCGAACCACGCCGCCCCGGCGCGATAATCACCGCCCAGATCGTGGATCAGATAACTGGCCACCAGCTGCCGCAAGCGATTCGACAGATAGCCGCTGGCCGCGAGCTCGCGCATGGCGGCATCCACCAGCGGCTCACCCGTATTGCCGGCGCACCAGCGCTTGAAACCACCCACATTGTGGGCTCGGCTCGGCGCGCCTGAGCTCAGACCGGTGGCCGTATAAAGCCGCTTTCCGTGTTGCAGATGCAGAAAGCGGAAATAGTCTCGCCACAGAAGTTCGAACCAGATCCAGTAAGTGCTGTCATTGGCCCCTTGCGCCTGCTCGTGGGCCTTCAGGGCGGCATGAATTTGCCGTGGCGATAGCGCACCAACCGCCAGCCACGGTGAAAACTTGGTCGAATAGTCGCTGCCCATCAGCCCATTACGAGTGAGCTTGTAGCTTTGCGGCAAATCGCTCTGGAAATAGTGCTGAACATGCGCCAGTGCCGCGCTCTCGGCTCCCGAAAAGGCCGGCTGATGATACGGAAACGATGACCGAGGCTCGATCACCGGCGATATCTCAGCCGCTTGCTCGGGTACCAAGGCGCAAGGCAGCAAAGGGCAGGGCGGCAGCTGTTCGGGCGCCGGCAAGGGCTGATCCGGCAGGCAGGCCGCACGCTCAAGCTGATTTCTGAACTGGCTGAACACTCCCGGTAGCGCTTCTGGCCTGAATGGCAACTGTTCCGGCATCAGCAGGCTGGACTGCCAGTGCGTCACGACCGTCAGGCCATGAGCCCGAAGTGAAGCCACTTCCGCCTGCTCTTCCGGCGCGGCAATGTCCTCACAAAATACCTGCTGGATGTTGTAGTGGCGCGCGGTATCGACCAGCGCCGAAACCGCATCGCCCGGCAAGGTCAGCAGGTTGCTGCCTTTTGCCCGCAGCGACTCGCGCAAGCCAGTGCGTGCCTGCTCAGCGAATGCTCGGCGATGTGGCCCGACCCGTTGGCTCAGCCAGTGCGACGGCCGCTCATCCAAAGCCGTGCACACAGGTAACAGCGTGTCAGCTTTCGCAATGGCGTTGAGCAGGGCAGGGTTGTCATGCAGGCGAAGGTCCTGCCGAAACCAGTAAATAGCAGCGATCATGAACTTTCTCTGGGTGCGGGCTGGCGACGGCATCGTTCCGAACAATATTTAACCTGATCCCAGTCCCGCGCCCACTTCTTGCGCCAGGCATAAGGGCGCAGGCAGGTCACGCAGATCTTCTGCGGCAGGTCAGCTTTTTTGCGCATGCTCACAGCTCCCAGCTCAACTGTGATGAGTCTGAGGGTGTGGCTACGGACTTCGCCCGTCGAATCGGTGTTTTTTTACGCGATGCATGTCGCTCGATAATCGCGGCTTTGCTGGCCCTAACCTCAGGCTGGGCGCGTCGTGACAGCAGCCTGGCCTTCGCCGTGCGCGTCGCCTCCGACAAGTCCAGCACCGGCTCGGGAATCTCTAGCCCAACGGTCAATCCACAGCGCACTTGCAAAGACTCGGGCATGCGCCAGGGCTCAAACAGCCAGCTATCTGGCACGCGCCGCATGGCGGGCAGCCAGCGCCGCACAAAATGGCCGTGAGGGTCATGATCCTGGGCTTGCTTGATGGGGTTGTAGA
>CALEYY010000009.1 GCA_937928295.1 uncultured Moraxellaceae bacterium | reverse complement strand
CCGCTTCAGCTTAGCCCTTGAGGCAGCTGCTCATGAAGGCTTTGCGCTCATCGCCTTTTTTGCCGGTAGCTTGCTTGTTGCACTCGCCCATGCGCTGCTGCGGCTTCAGTTTGACTGCAGCAGGGGTGGCCTTGCCAGACAAGCAGGCGCTCATGAAGGCTTTGCGCTCGTCGCCCTTTTTGCCAGTCGCCTGCTTGTTGCACTCACCCATGCGCGATTGTTGCGGGGTGATGGGCTTGTCGGCGGCATGCGCGAAACCGGTCAGGCAGCAGCTCAGAATCACAGCGGTCATCAATGCTTTCATGGCTCAAACCTCATTTGCTTTTGTTGGATGTGATGCGCGGCGCGCAGGCCTCAGTGTAGGTGAGCTGGCGGTGCGCTCAAGACCGCTTGTCGCAGCAGTGCAATCGCGTGTCTGGCAATGTCCTCGATGGCTTCGGCCGTAAACGCGAGGCCGTCGTTATACATGCAGCACAGTCCATGCAGCGTGGCCCACGCCACTTGCGCTAGACGCAGCGGATTGGCGTGGGCGGGCAGCATGCCCAGCTGCTGGAGTTGCAGCAGCCGCTCGCTCTGCACGCGAAAGCTGTGTCGCGCTTTGCGCTGAAATTCGGCCGCCTCCGGGCTGGACCAGATGCGTCGTCCGAACAGCAGCTCGTACAGCGCCGGTTCGTCGCGGGCAAAGCGCACATAGCCGAGCACGAAGGCGCTCAGGGCATCGTCCTCCGTTTGCTGAAGCATGGCGGTTTCCATGGCGACATCAAAGGCATCAATGGCGGCTTCACCAAGCTGGCCGAGCAAGGCCTCCTTGTTGCGGAAATGGTGATACAGCGCCGGCGTGGACACACCCACGCGCTCGGCGAGCTGGCGCAGGCTGATGGCTTCGATGCCGACCTCGCGGACCAGATCCAGACCGGCGTCGATCAGGCTGCGCTTCAAGTCACCGTGGTGATAACCTTGTTTTTCTTGCGGACTTGACATGCCCGTAAATCCTCGTATCTTAACGGCGTTAACTTTACCGCCTTTTTCGGGCGATGACGAGGATTTAGAACATGACCGCTTTCTCCAACATGCTGGCTCCGCTCGACCTGGGCTTCACCACGCTGCGCAACCGCATCGTCATGGGCTCCATGCACACCGGCCTCGAAGATCGCTTCTGGAATTACGGCAAGCTGGCGGCCTATTTCGGCGAGCGCGCCAAGGGCGGCACGGCGCTGATGATCACCGGCGGCATCGCCATGAATCGCCAGGGCTGGCTGCTGCCGGCGGCCGGCACCATGAACAGCTATGGCGACATCATCAATCACCGTCGCGTGACTTCGGCCGTGCATGAGCACGATGGCAAGATCCTGATGCAGGTGCTGCACGCCGGTCGCTATGCCTACCATCCGTTCTCGGTATCGTCGTCGTCGGTGAAGTCGCCGATCAATCCGTTCAAGCCTAAGGAAATGAGCGACAAGCTCATTCTGCAGACCATCAAGGATTATGCGCACACGGCGCGTCTGGCGCAGCTGGCGGGTTATGACGGCATCGAGATCATGGGCTCGGAAGGCTATTTGCTGAACCAGTTCATCTGCTCGCGCGTGAACCAGCGTACTGATCGCTGGGGCGGCCCGGTCGAGAACCGCATGCGTCTGCCGCTGGAAATCGTCAAGGCTGTGCGTGAGAAGGTCGGCCCGAACTTCATTCTCTGCTATCGCCTGTCGCTGATCGACATGGTGCCGGGTGGCAATACCTGGGACGAGATCGTGACCATCGCCAAGGCGCTGGAAGCCGCCGGCATCAACATCCTAAATACCGGCATCGGCTGGCATGAAGCACGGGTGCCGACCATCGCCACACAGGTGCCGCGTGCGGCTTTCCGCAGCGTCACCGCACGCATCAAGAAGGAATTGAAGATTCCGGTGATGGCGTCGAACCGCATCAACACACCGGAAGTCTGCGATGACATCGTTGGCAGCGGCGATGCCGATCTGATCTCGATGGCGCGTCCGCTGCTGGCCGATCCGGACTTCGTCAACAAGGCCGCCGCCGGCCAGCCGGAAGCCATCAACACCTGTATCGCCTGTAACCAGGGTTGCCTCGATCTGACCTTCTCGAACAAGCGTGCGACCTGTCTGGTCAATCCGCGTGCCGGCTACGAGACCGAGCTGGTCTATGTGAAGGCGCGCAAGATGAAGCGCGTGGCGGTGGTCGGCGGCGGTATGGCCGGTCTCACAGCAGCGACGGTCGCGGCCGATCGTGGCCATGAAGTGACCTTGTTTGAAGCCGCTGCCGACATCGGTGGCCAGTTCAACATGGCGGCTGCCGTGCCGGGTAAGGAAGAGTTCCAGGAAACCATCCGCTACTACCGCAACGAAGTGGCGCGCACCGGTGTGCAGGTCAAGCTCAACAGCCAGGTCACGGCCGAGCAGCTGGCCGGTTTTGATGATGTGATCATCGCGACCGGTGTGAAGCCGCGCACGCCGCGCTTCCCCGGTGTGGATCACGAAAAGGTACTGAGCTATCCGCAAGTGCTGCGTGGCGAAGTGCAGGTCGGTCAGCGTGTGGCCGTGATTGGCTCGGGCGGTATCGGTGTGGACATGTGCGCGTACTTGCTCGAAGAGCACAACCAGTCCGTCGAGCATTGGGCCAAGCACTGGGGTGTGGATTTCGAGGTTCAGGAAAACGGCCTGAAGGCACCGGAGCGTCGTTTCGCCCAGCGTGAAATCACCATGCTGCAGCGCAAGCCGGGTCAGAAGAAAATGGGTGCCGGGCCGGGCAAGACCACAGGCTGGGCGCACAAGGCGCTGCTGGGTCAGTTCGGCGTGAAGATGCTGGCCGAAGTCGAATACTTGAAGGTGGATGATCTTGGCCTGCACATTCGCGTTGGCGGCACGGAAGAGCACATTCTGGATGTGGATCATGTGATTCTCTGCGCCGGTCAGGAATCGGTGACGGATCTGATTCCGCGTGATGCCGAGGGCAAGATCACGGACAAGCGCTACCATGTGATTGGTGGTGCCAAGCTCGCCGGCGAGCTGGATGCGCGGCGTGCGATTCGCGAAGGCGCGGAGCTGGCGGCTAGTTTGTAATCAATCACATCGCTATTGACATGCGGCGTTGTCAAATGTACCTTGCCATCGTCCGCTGTCATTAACAGGTCATTACTGATGAAAGATTTCAAGAACAAGGTTGCTGCCATCACCGGTGCCAGCTCGGGTATGGGTCGTTCTTTGGCCGTGTTGCTGGCCAGCCGTGGTTGCCATGTCGCACTCAGCGACATCAATGAAGCCGGCCTGGCAGAGACCGTCAAGCTGCTTAACGGCACTGGTGTCAAGGTCACTTCGCAGAAGCTCGATGTCGCCAGCAAAGAGGCCGTGTTTGCCTGGGCCGACCAAGTCGCGAAGGATCATGGCAAGGTCAACCTGATCTTCAACAATGCCGGCGTTGCGCTCGGCAGTGCTGTTGATGGCGGCAGCTACGAAGATCTGGAATGGATCATGAACATCAACTTCTGGGGTGTGGTTCACGGCACCAAGGCGTTCCTGCCGTACCTGAAGGATGCCGGCGAAGGCCACATCATCAATACTTCCAGCGTGTTCGGCCTCATGGCCGTGCCGTCGCAGAGCGCCTACAACGCCTCCAAGTTCGCGGTTCGCGGTTTCACCGAAGCCCTGCGTCAAGAGCTGGAGATGCAGAACATCAATGTCAGCGCCACCAGCGTTCATCCCGGCGGCATCAAGACCAATATCGCCAAGGCTGCCCGCATGGACAACTCGGTGAACAAGCTGGGCTTGAGCACCAACAGCACCGAGAAGTTCGAGAAGCTGTTCACCACCACGGCTGATGAAGCCGCTGCCGTGATCATTCGTGGCGTCGAAAAGAACGACCGTCGTGTGCTGATTGGCAAGGATGCTGTGGCCATCGATTTGATGGTTCGTTTCTTCCCGTCGGCCTACCAGAAGCTGGTGGCGATGAGCTCCAAGCGCATGAAGTAACGCTTGATGGCGCATGTTCCTCTGCGTGATGGCGCAGCCCTGCATGTTCGCGTCCTTGGGCGCGGACAGCCGGTGCTGATGCTGCCGGGGCTGGGCATGAGCGGCAGCAGCTGGCTGCCGTTCATCCTGCCGCATCTC
>CALEYY010000008.1 GCA_937928295.1 uncultured Moraxellaceae bacterium | reverse complement strand
GGATTGAGCTGGAAGATGGAGAACACCAGCGACAGCGCCGTCAGGGCTTTTTCACCGCCCGAGAGCAGGTGAATGGTCGAGTTACGCTTGCCGGGCGGCCGCGCCATGATGGTCACGCCGGCTTCCAGCATGTCTTCGTCGGTCAGTTCGAGATAGGCCGTGCCGCCGCCGAAGACTTTAGGGAACAAGGCTTGCAGCCCGGCATTGACCTTCTCGAAGGTCTCCTTGAAGAGCGCCCGGGTTTCGCGATCAATCTTGCGGATGGCGTTTTCCAGCGTTTCCAGCGCTTCCTGCAAGTCGGCATCCTGCATGTCGAGGTAATTCTTGCGCTCGGCTTGCGCCTGATACTCCTCGATGGCCGCGAGGTTGATGGCCCCGAGACGCGTAATGCGAATGGCCACGCGCTCCAGCGACAATTGCCAGCCGGTATCCGTGGCATCCGCCGGCAGATGCTCCAGTACCTGCTCCAGCACGGCGTCGCTTTCTTGCAGCTGCTCGACCTGGGCTTCGCGTTTGGCGACGGCGTTCTGCCACTCCAGGCGCGTGCTTTGCAGGCTGTCGCGGGTGATCTGCACCTGCTGATCGGCACGGCTGCGGCCGGCCTCGGCATCGCGCAACTGCTGCTGAATCACATCGACCTGATTGCGCACCTGCGACAGCGCTTGCTCGGCCTCCAGATGCTGAGCCAGCAATTGCTCCAGCTCCTCGCCATCTTCACCCGCCGGTGCCGACAGCTCCATGAGCTGTATGGCCAGCTGCTCACGGCGCTCGCGCAGGCTTTCGCTCTGTTCGTCGAGACGCTGCAAGCCGGCACGCAAGCCTTGCAGACGGGCATTCAAGGTCTGGCTGCGCAAAGCGCACTGGTGCAGCGCCTCGCGCCGTTCGCGCTGCCGCGCACGAGCCTGATCGACGGCATCGCGCCATTGCTCGCGCTCGGTCATCTTGGCTTCACGCTCGCGGGTGTCGTGCGTCATCAGATCGATGGCATCCTGCAGCGTCATGCGCGACTCGGCCAATGCTTCCTGATCGAGCTGGGCCTGTCGCGCCACTTCCTGCATGTCCTGACCGATACGCTCGCGGCGTGCTAGGAACTGCTCCAAGCGCACCTGTCGCGCGCCGATCTGCGCCTGAATATCGGCCAACGAGCGATTGCGCAGGGTCAGCTCGCGCTGATTTTGCTCGCGCGCCGCCTCGCCATCGCGCAGGGCTTCGCGGGCTATTTGCTGTTGCTGCTGCAAAACTTGCAGCGACTCGGCGAGCTGTTCGATCTCTTCCTCAACACGAGCCAGTTCGCGACGCCGTGCGAGCTGGCCCTGCGTCGGATCATTCTTGCCGGCCTGATAGCGCAGCCAGGCGTCGCCCAGCCAATACCCTTCCGGCGTGATCACGGATTCCTGCGGCGTCAGTTGCGCCTTCAGCGTCAGCGCATGAGCCAGATCATCGGCCAGATACACCGTGCTCAGACGCGCCTTCAGCCACGCTGGCGCAGCCTCCAGACAAGACGACAATGCCGGCCAGTCACGATTCGAAATGGAGTTAGATACGCCTTGCCCGGCCTCGGCAAACACCACCTGGCCGGCCTGCAAGCTCGCCAGATGCTCTGCGACCACGGCCAGCGACGACACTTCCAGCGTTTGCAGCTGCGGCCCCAGCACGGTTTCGACGGCCGTTTCCCAGCCCACCTTCACGCGTAGCTGCGATGCCAGCGCCTGACCCTGAATGCCGCGATCCTGCAGCCAGGCATTCACCGACGACTGACTTTTCTCCGCCGCTTCCTGCAACGCGGCGAGCGATGCTTCACGCCCGCGCAACGCCTGCAGCTGCTGGCGCTGCTGATCAATCTGCACGCCCAGCTCAGACAAGCTCTGGCGGTTGCCCTGCAAGGCATCGGCAGCCTGCTGCAACTGCGACTCGCTGGCCTCCACCGCCATTTGTTGCTCGGCAGATTGCTCGTGCAGGTCAGCCAGCTCCTGCTCCAACGGGCCGGCGTTCAACGCCGCCTGCTCCTGCTCAAGGCGACCCTGCCGCTCCTGGCTGCGGCGCAACGCCTGTTCCATATGCTGAATGCGCGACTGCTCGACTTCGGCGCGCTGGCGTGGCCCCTGCGAGCGCAGGCTGAACTGATCCCAGTCCTGCTGCCAGTCCGACAACCGTTGCTCGGCGGCCAGCAACTGCTCGGCGGTAGACTCGGCTTCGGCCTCCAGCAGCGCCTGCTGCGGCTCCAACGAAAGCTGCTCGGCCTCGGCCTGCTCCAGCTCGGAGCGGTCGTGCTCAAGCAACTGCCGCGCCTGCTCGGCCTGTCGTTCCAGTGCCGCCTGTGCAGTCTGAATTTCGCCGATGCGCTCCTGGCGATAACGCTGCGCCTGCTGCACCCGCGCGATATCGCTGCCCAGTGCGTAGAACCGGCTTTGCACCTGATTGAATTCGTCGCTGAGGGTGAATTGCGTTTCGCGGTCCCGCACCAGCGCAGCCTCGTACTCACGCTGCGAGGCCATGACAGCCTCCAGCTTCACCGCCAGATCGCGAATCGTGGCTTCATATTGCTGCACCTGCTGATCCAGCGAGCGCCAGCGCAAGGCATGCAGCTGCGCGCGCAAGGTGCGCTCTTCCTCTTTGCATTCCTTGTACTTTTCCGCGTCCCGCGCCTGTTTTTCCAGATGCTGCAGCTGTTTGCCCAGCTCTTCGCGAATGTCGTTGAGACGATCCAGATTCTCACGCGTGTGGCGCATGCGATTTTCGGTTTCGCGACGACGCTCCTTGTACTTGGAGATGCCCGCCGCTTCCTCGATATAAACGCGCAGCTCCTCCGGCTTGGACTCGATCAGGCGCGAAATCATGCCCTGCTCGATGATCGCGTAAGAGCGCGGGCCAAGACCGGTGCCGAGGAAAATGTCGGTGATGTCCTTGCGACGGCAGCGCGTGTTGTTGAGGAAATAGTCCGAGCGGGCATCACGCGTGACGATACGCTTGATGGATATTTCGGCGTACTGCGCCCACTCACCGCCCAGCGAACCATCGGCATTGTCGAAAATCAGCTCGATGGAGGCCTGGCCCACGGGCTTGCGGCCAACGGCGCCATTGAAAATGACATCGGTCATGTTCTCGCCGCGCAGGTTCTTCGCCGAGCTTTCGCCCATGACCCAGCGCACCGCGTCGATGATGTTGGACTTGCCGCAGCCATTGGGGCCGACAACCGCCGACAGATTGGTCGGGAAGCTTGCCGTGGTGGGATCGACAAAGGATTTGAAGCCCGCCAGCTTGATGGATTTCAGACGCATGACATTTCCTTAGCGGCGGTGACGACGGGCCCAGGCCATCTCGATCTGCTTGACGCGCAGAAGAGATTCCAGAACCAGATTTCGTTGATGCAAAATGAATTCCTCGACCAGCTCGGCGGCGCGATCGGCCTGCCGCAGCATCACGGCATCGAGCAGACCACGCAGGAAGCCGAAAGACTCGTCGAGTTCGCGTTTGTTGATCTGCAGCGCCAGAAAATAGGCGCGACGCACCGACGGCTGCAAGTCCTTGAGCTGCTGATCGAGATAGGGATTGGCCGCAAACACCTGCGTGTCTTTCAGCCAGGCCAGACTGCGATCGAAAAACGCCTCACTGTCTTCTTCATCGACCGCATCCTGAATCGTCTGCAAGCCATCGATAAACGGGGCCAGCGTGGCCTGCTGCCAGGCCTCGGCCCAGCGCCGCACCAGCAAATCGAGCTGCAACAGCAGTACCTCGTACAGGCTCTTCACCAGCGCCGGCGTCAGCTCAGTGACCACCGCCCCCCGGCGCGGGAAAATATCGATCAGATGCCGCCGTTGCAGAATCAGCAGCGCCTCGCGCACCGAGCCGCGACTGACTTCCAGCTCGGCCACAATGCGCATTTCCTGGATGCGCTCGCCCTCGACCAGATCGCCGGTAACGATCTGACCTTCGAGGTGGTGAGCAATCTGCTCAGCGAGGCTGTCATGGGCGCGAAAAGTCATTTAGTGAGTGCAAGCAAACTACGATTGGCGGCATCCTAGCACAGGCTTTTGCCGTTGCCCGTGCGTTCGTCGATTGTTGGACAAACTGCGCGCAAATGAGTGTCTTTAGCAGTAAAAGTGATAATCAAGGTCAGCAATTTCCATTTTCCCTGACGAGTCCGCGCTGTTATTCTGCGCGCCTTCTATACCCTGTGGATGAACCCGCATGTATCGCTACGATGCGTATGACCAAAAGATTGTCGACGACCGCGTCAGTCAGTTCCGTGACCAGACCCAGCGCTATCTCGCCGGCCAGCTCAGCGAGGATGAATTCCGCCCGTTGCGCCTGCAGAACGGCCTGTATGTGCAGCGCTATGCGCCCATGCTGCGCATCGCCGTGCCTTACGGCATGCTCTCTGGCGATCAGCTGCGCAAGATTGCCGACATTTCCCGTCACTACGACCGTGGCTATGCCCATGTCAGCACGCGCCAGAACTTCCAGCTGAACTGGCCCGCGCTGGCCGATGTGCCGGAGATTCTCGCCGAGCTGGCGCAGGTCGAGATGCATGCCATCCAGACCAGCGGCAACTGCATTCGCAACACCACCACCGACCAGTTCGCCGGCGTGGTCGCGGGTGAAATCGAAGATCCGCGCCCGACCTGCGAGCTGATTCGCCAGTGGTCGACCTTCCACCCGGAATTCGCCTTCCTGCCGCGCAAATTCAAGATTGCCGTGAACGCGCTGCCGGATATCGACCGCGCTGCCACGCAGGTGCACGATGTCGGCGTTTACATCGTGCGTAATGCGGCTGGCGAAGTCGGCTACAAGATCATGGTCGGCGGTGGACTGGGTCGTACGCCGATCATCGGCTCCATCATTCGCGAATTCCTGCCACGACAGGATCTGATTGCGTATCTGGATGCCGTGCTGCGCGTCTACAACCTGCACGGCCGTCGTGACAACAAGTACAAGGCGCGTATCAAGATTCTGGTGAAAGCCATCACGCCGGCGGTGTTTGCCGAGCAAGTCGAGGCCGAGTTCAAGCATCTGCAAAATGGCCCGTTGACCGTGCCGGCCGCCGAGTTTGCGCGTCTGGCCAGCTTCTTCACCGCACCGGCTTACGAAACGCTGCCGGCGGTATCGGCCGAGCTGGCCGCCGCCCGCGCTGGCGATGCCGTCCTCGACAACTGGCTGCATCGCAATGTGTCGGCACACAAGGTGCCGGGCTATGCCATCGTCACGCTGTCGCTGAAGCAGGTCGGCATTGCGCCGGGCGACATCACCGCCGAGCAGATGGAAGCCGTGGCCACGCTGGCTGATCGCTTTAGCTTCGGCGAGCTGCGCACCACGCACGAGCAGAACATCGTGCTCGCGGATGTGAAACAGTCCGATCTGCCGGCGCTGCATGCTGAGCTGAAAACACTGGGCTTCGATACCGCCAACATCGGCTTCCTGACCAACATCATCTGCTGCCCCGGCGGTGACTACTGCTCGCTCGCCAACGCCAAGTCGATCCCCATCGCCGAAGCCATCCAGCGTCGCTATCAGGATCTGGAAGAGGTCTATGACCTCGGCCCGCTCGACCTGAACATCTCCGGCTGCATGAACGCCTGCGGTCACCACCATGTTGGTCACATCGGCATTCTCGGCGTGGACAAGAAAGGCGCGGAGTTCTATCAGGTATCGCTGGGCGGCTCGGCCGGTCACGACGCCAGCATCGGCGACATCCTCGGCCCATCGTTCGAGGCCAGCGACATGGCTGAAATCATCGAGGAAATTCTCAACACCTATCTCGACCTGCGTCAGCCC
>CALEYY010000007.1 GCA_937928295.1 uncultured Moraxellaceae bacterium | reverse complement strand
ACTGACGAATCTATCCGTTACGGGCGTTCCTCATCCGCATCGAGAACGATCCGGGCAAGCCGCTTCGGCGCAACGAGGGTGAACGAGGTGTAGATCCACTCCTCCAATTGCGACCATTTCTCCTCGGAAACGTCGGTGCCGATGCCGAGTGCAACCCACCCGTGTCGACCGAGTCCGTAGCCCGCAGCACTTGCGCCTGGTTCGGTGGCCACCACCGCTTCGGCTTCCTCCTTGCTCAGCAACCCTTCGCTGACCAGCTTGTCAGCGTACAGGGTACGCGTGGTAGGGAGGTTACGGATGATCTTGTACATCAGTGGCTGGGTGGAGGCCGGTTCGTCGGTTTCGTTGTGGCCGCGACGACGGTAGCAATACATGTCGATGACCACGTCTTTCTGGAACTCCATGCGGAAGTCCAGCGCCAGCTGCGTAACAAACAGCACGGCCTCGGGGTCATCGCCATTGACGTGAAAAATCGGCGGCTGAACCATTTTCGCGACGCCGGTGCAGTACTCGGTCGAACGCGCGTCATCAATACGGCTGGTGGTAAAACCAACCTGGTTGTTGACCACGATGTGGATGGTGCCGCCCGTGCGATAGGCACGGGTCTGCGACATCTGGAAGGTTTCCATGACCACGCCCTGGCCGGCAAACGCGGCATCGCCGTGAATGCTGATGGGCAGCACGGTCTTGCCGCTGGTATCGCCACGACGATCCTGACGGGCACGCACGGAGCCTTCCACCACGGGCGACACGATTTCCAGGTGGGATGGGTTGAAGGCCATCGCCAAGTGCATTTCGCCGCCGGCGGTCATGATGTTGGACGAATAACCCTGGTGGTACTTCACATCGCCGGAGCCCTTGGCGTGGAAGGTCTTGCCTTCGAATTCGTCAAACAGGTTGGCAGGATTTTTACCGAGAATATTGACCAGCACATTCAAGCGGCCACGGTGGGCCATGCCGATCACCGTCTCTTTGGTGCCGTAAGTGCCAGCGCGCTGGATGCACTCGGTCACCATCGGGATCATGGCTTCGCCACCTTCGAGGCCGAAGCGCTTGGCACCGGCGTACTTGGTGCCCAGGTACTTTTCCAGACCTTCGGCGGCGGTCAGCTGCTGCAAGAGCTGCTTGCGCGTTTCCACGGAGAAATTCGGGTTGCCGCGCATGCCTTCCATGCGTTGCTGCAACCAGCGCTTCTCGGTGGTATCCACAATATGCATGTATTCCACGCCAACGCTGCCGCAGTAGATGGCATTCATGGCGTCGACCATTTCGCGCAGCGTGCACTCTTCCCGGCCCAAGGCTAGGTTACCGGTATTAAACACGGTATCGAGATCGGCCAGCGACAGGCCATGCTGCGCCAGATCCAGGTCAGGAACGGCCGGACGCGGCATCAGCCCGAGCGGATCGAGCTTGGCGCGCTGATGACCACGGTTGCGATAACCGGCAATGAGCTGCAAGACGGCGACCTGACGGCGTTCATGCTCGGTGCTGACACGGCTGACCGGCATGGGCTGGGAACGGCTGGAGTTTTTGGCGAGGAGCAGGAACTGCTCGCGAACACCTTGATGCGGAGTGTCTTGGCTGATGCCGGCAACACGGGGAAGCTTTTCGAAGTAGGTGCGCCAATCTTCTGGAATACTTTGCGGCGCTACCAAATATTGTTCGTACAACGCCTCAACATAGGCGGCGTTTTCAGCGGAAAGTTGCGAACTTCCTCGTTGGCGCAGCATCTGGCCATCTTGCATAGTCATTTTCCCGAGCAAACTCGTCTGGGCGATCGGCCTCAAAACGAGTCTTCACTATCGAATCAGATTTTCACGAGCCTTTATGAGGCATCGCGACCCCCATTACTTCAAGCAGCATCCCTTCATGCTGACAGTGCCGAGCTCACCGATATGGTGCAGGAATCAGCAACTGTCATGGGCGCGGTGCGTGCAAGCAATATGCACACCAACTTCGCCAAATCGCCGTGCAGTTGTACACAATTCGAGCATCTTGGCGCTCGATACCGTGAACCCCTTGCAGCCGTCTGACACTGCCCCGAAACCGCTCGATACTAGCGCGATTGCCAGACAGGCGGAACCACTACGAAAGTGGCAGAGGCAGATTTCTTGACCAACGGAAACAAAAAGGCCCGAGTGACGATAAAACATCACTCGGGCCCTCGCATTCGCAGGCAGCGGCTGACTTTTGGCTTATGAGCCCTGGGTCAGCAGCATGTTGCGAATATGGCCGATGGCCTTGGTCGGGTTCAGGCCTTTCGGGCAGGAACTGACGCAATTCATGATGCCACGGCAGCGGAACAGCGAGAACGGATCATCGAGCTTGGATAAACGCTCCATGGTCGCGGTATCACGCGTGTCGGCAATGAAGCGCCAGGATTGCAGCAGCGCCGATGGGCCGAGGAACTTTTCCGGGTTCCACCAGAACGACGGGCACGAAGTGGTGCAACAAGCGCACAGGATGCACTCATATAGACCATCGAGCATGGCGCGGTCTTCTGGCGACTGCAGTCGCTCGATGGCCGGTGCCGGCGTGTCGTTGATGACATACGGCTGAACTTTTTCGTACTGGTTGAAGAACATGGTCATGTCGACAACCAGATCACGCAGCACGGGCAGACCCGGCAGCGGCTTCACGATCAGGTGCTTGCCGCCCTTGGTGGCCAGCGAGACCGGCGTGATACAGGCCAGACCGTTCTTGCCGTTCATGCTGAGACCATCGGAACCACACACGCCTTCACGGCAGGAGCGGCGATAGACCAGCGAATCATCCTGCTCCTTGACCAGGTTCAGGATGTCCAGAACCATCAGATCGCGACCTTGAGTGTCGACCTGAAAATCCTGCATGTACGGCTCACTGTCCGTATCCGGGTTGTAGCGATAGATGCTGACTTTAAGCATGTTGCACCCCTAAATTAGTATGTACGAGCCTTGGGCTGGAAAGCCTTGACCTGCTTCGGCGCGAAGTTGACGGCACGCTTGCTGACCGACTTGGTTTCGGTGTTGAACAGCGAGTGCGCCAACCAGTTTTCGTCATCACGATCCGGGTAGTCTTCGCGGCTGTGAGCACCACGCGACTCGGTACGAACCTGTGCCGACATGGCCGTGGCTTCTGCTGTCTCAAGCAGGTTGTCCAGCTCCAGCGCTTCCACACGGGCGGTGTTGAACGAATTCGTCTTGTCGCCGAGATGAGCCTGAGCAATACGCTCGCGCAGTTCGTTGACCTTGACCACACCGGCGTCCATGTCATCACCACGACGGAAGATGCCGAAGGCGCTTTGCATGCTGCGCTGCAGCTCTTTGCGCAGGGACGGAACGGATTCGCCGCTGACCGTGGAGTTCCAGCGCGCCATACGCGACTGCGCCTTGGCCACATCGGACTCGGACGGCTCGCGCTGTTCCATGCCCTGACGCAGCGCATCTTCAATGTGCAGACCGGCAGCGCGACCGAAGACCACGAGGTCGAGCAGCGAGTTGCCGCCAAGACGGTTGGCACCGTGCACGGACACGCAGGCGATTTCGCCAACGGCGTACAGACCCTGGATAATGCTGTCCTTGCCGCTAGCATCGGTGCTGATGGCCTGGCCATGAACATTGGTCGGAATACCGCCCATCATGTAATGGCAGGTCGGGATAACCGGAATCGGTTCCTTGACTGGATCAACATGCGCGAAGGTCATGGCGAGTTCGCAGATACCGGGCAGACGGCTGTGCAGCACATCCTTGCCGAGGTGATCGAGCTTCAGATACAGATACTCGCCATCCGGGCCGGCACCGCGACCTTCGCGGATTTCCAGCGCCATCGAGCGCGCAACCACATCACGCGAGGCGAGATCCTTGGCATTCGGAGCATAACGCTCCATGAAGCGCTCGCCATCCTTGTTCAGCAGGTAACCGCCTTCACCACGGCAACCCTCGGTGACCAGCGTACCGGCACCGGCAATACCGGTCGGATGGAACTGCCACATTTCCATGTCTTGCAGCGGGATGCCGGCGCGAGCCGCCATGCCGACGCCGTCACCGGTGTTGATGTGGGCGTTAGTGGTCGACGAGTAGATGCGACCTGCACCGCCGGTGGCGAACACGGTGGCTTTCGACTTGAAGAACACGACTTCGCCGCTGGCGATGTCCATGGCAATGACGCCGCAGACAGCACCGTCCTGGTTACGCACCAGATCCAGCGCCAGCCATTCGATGTAGAACTTGGTGTTGAACTTCAGGTTCTGCTGATAGAGCGTGTGCAGCAGTGCGTGGCCGGTACGGTCAGCAGCGGCGCAAGTACGCGCAGCCTGGCCACCGTTGCCGTAGTCCTTGGACTGGCCACCGAACGGACGCTGATAGATGCGGCCTTCCTCGGTACGCGAGAACGGCAGACCCATGTGCTCCAGCTCGAACACGGCTTGCGGGCCGACCGAACACATGTACTCGATGGAATCTTGGTCACCAATGAAGTCGGCACCCTTGACGGTGTCGTACATGTGCCAGCGCCAATCGTCGTTCGGATCAGACGAAGCGATGGCGCAGGTGATGCCGCCCTGAGCCGACACCGTGTGCGAGCGGGTCGGGAATACTTTCGAAATCAAGGCTGTCTTGAAGCCCGATTGCGCCAGTTGCAGCGAGGCGCGCATGCCTGCACCGCCGCCGCCAACAATCACGGCATCAAAATTTACAGTACGCATTTTAGACATGACTTAGTTGCCCCAAATAATCTGAATGCCCCAAACGATGACCACGAACAGGGCCAACGCCATCGCAACCTGCACCACCAGACGCAGCACATTGGCCTTCGGGCCCATCTGACGCTCGGTCAGGTAGTCCGTAAACACCGTCCACATGCCGATCCAGGCGTGCGCAACAAATGCCAGCAGCGCCATCAGCGTGAAAATGCGCATGCAGGTCTGGCTCATGAAGTCATGCCAGGTCGGGAAATCAACCACCGGCGTGATCAGGAACCAAGCACTCAGCCAGACGGTGTAGGCAGCCAGAACAATGGCGCTGACACGCTGCAGCAGCCAATCGGACAAACCAGAACGGGAAAAACTCGTTGCACTTTTCATTACAGAACCACTCCTACAAAGAGCGCGGCAATGACCAGTGCCGACAGAATCAGGCTGAGCTTGGCGAATGTACGGCCGCCTTCCAGCGACTCGGCAAAGCCCCAGTCCATGACCAGATGCTTGACGCCGGCAATGAAGTGATAGGCCAGACCTGCCAGCGCCACGAACAGCACCAGCTTGCCGACCATGCCGGTGAGCATGGCTTGCACACAGGCAAAACCGTCAGCCGACGACAGCGAGCAATCCAGCAGCCAAAGCAGGCCGGGAATGACGAAAAACAGCAATACGCCGGAGAGGCGATGCAAAATGGAGGCAATGGCTACGGGCGACTTCAAATTGACTTCAATGACAGTCGCGAGCGAGAGATTGACCGGTCTGTTGCTTTTCACAGAGGGCATCCTGTTGGTCTGGTGGGTCTGGCGGCCATTGGGGATGGCGCGAAATTACCCCGCAAGCCATTGAAAATACAGAATAAATCCGGATTTTTCATGGGCATTGCGAGATTGCCGCGAAAGTATAATCCCGCACATTCCGTAATACAAATAGCTTTGTCACACAAAACCTCGACAAGGGCACAAGATTTGCTAGCACTTAAGTCGAAGCTGGGGCAAACCTTGTGCAGCAGTTCATTGACAATTCTGCCTCGTGATTTAAGCTACCCCGCTTCCAGCACCGGACTGCGCGCTGTGAGCGCAGCACCTTCTTAGGAGACCGTGATGACGGCCAAGAACGCAACGCTGACTATCGGCGACGAAACCCTGACCCTGCCGATTACTTCCGGCACCCTTGGCCCCGATGTCATTGATGTTAAGGATGTGCTGGCCAAAGGCTATTTCACTTACGACCCGGGCTTCATGGCCACCTCGGCCTGCGAATCCAAGATCACCTTCATCGACGGCGACAAAGGCATTCTGCTGCACCGCGGCTACCCGATCGACCAGCTCGCCGAACAGGCCGAGTACCTGGAAGTCTGCTACCTGCTGCTCAACGGCGAACTGCCGAATGCCGCACAGAAAGCCGAATTCACCAAGCTCGTCACCGACCACACCATGGTCAACGACCAGCTGCGCAAGTTCTTCGAAGGCTTCCGTCGCGATGCTCACCCGATGGCCGTCATGTGCGGCGTCGTCGGTGCGCTGTCCGCGTTCTATCACGATGGCCTGGATGTGAATGATTCCAAGCACCGTGAAATCACCGCCATCCGTCTGATCGCGAAGATCCCGACGATTGCCGCGATGAGCTACAAGTACACCGCTGGTCAGCCGTTCACCTACCCGCGCAACGACCTGAACTACGCCGAAAACTTCCTGCACATGATGTTCTCGGTGCCGGCCGATGTGAACTACAAGGTCAATCCGATCCTGGCCAAGGCCATGGACCGCATCTTCACGCTGCACGCCGATCACGAGCAGAACGCATCGACCTCGACCGTGCGTCTGGCCGGTTCGACCGGTGCCAACCCCTACGCCTGCATCGCTGCCGGCATCGCCGCCCTCTGGGGCCCGGCACACGGTGGCGCCAACGAAGCCGTGCTGAAGATGCTCGACGAAATCGGCAGCGTGGAAAATGTTGCTGACTTCATGGAAAAAGTGAAGACGAAAGAAGTGAAGCTGATGGGCTTCGGTCACCGCGTCTACAAGAACTTCGACCCGCGCGCCAAGGTCATGAAGCAGACTTGCGACGAAGTGCTTGCCGCGCTCAACATCAACGATCCGCAGCTGGCTCTGGCCATGGAGCTGGAACGCATCGCGCTGAACGACCCGTACTTCGTGGAGCGCAAGCTGTACCCGAATGTCGACTTCTACTCGGGCATCATCCTGAAAGCCATCGGCATTCCGACCTCCATGTTCACCGTGATTTTCGCCCTCGCCCGCACCGTCGGCTGGATCTCGCATTGGCTGGAAATGCACAGCGGCCCGTACAAGATCGGCCGTCCGCGTCAGCTGTACACCGGCTACACGCAGCGCAACTTTGTTGAAGTTGCCAAGCGCTGATCGCGCTTTTTGACTCGTAAAAAAGCCGCCTGCTTGTGAGAGCAGGCGGCTTTTTTGTGGCTGTCTGCCCGTCTACAAACAAAGCAATCACTCCCTCCGAAAATTCTGACCAGCAACCACCCCGATCCAACGCAGGCATGGCATGCTCTCGCGATTGCAGCAGCATCACAGGAAATCAGCATGTCCGGCGCCATCATCAATTCCATCGCCTATGATCGCGAAGGTCACCGCATCGCCAAGGTCGAACTGGCCAACACCAAGGCATTTCTGCTGGAGCACCCGGAGTCATTTCTGTGGATAGGCCTGCACGAGCCCGATGCAGCCATGGTCAACACGCTGCAGGAGCAATTCGGCCTGCATGAGCTGGCCGTGGAGGACGCCCTCTGCGCGCATCAGCGGCCGAAGATCGAAACCTATGGCGACACGCGCTTCATCGTCACCCATACCGCCGAGCGCGATGGCAGCTGCATCGTCTTTGGCGAAACGCATTTGTTCATCAGCGACCGCTTCCTGATCAGCATCCGCCACGGGCCGTCACACACCTACGCCAATATGCGCCAACGCGTGGAGGCTCGGCCGCGTCAGCTCGGTTGCGGCCCGAGCTACCCGCTCTACGCCATCCTCGACTTCATCGTGGATAACTACGCGCCCATCGTGGACGACTTCAAGCAGACGCTGCACAAGCTCGAGCAAGACATCTTCCAGCCGCAGTACAAGCGCGGCACCATCAAGCGCCTGTACGAGCTGAAGCGCGAGCTGATCACGCTGCGCTTGGCATCATCGCCGCTGCAAGACATCGCACAGGAGCTGAGTCATGGCCAGGACGATTTCATCCACGAATCCATCCAGCCCTATTTCCGCGACATTGCCGATCACTGCACGCGCATCAACGAGGCCATCGATGCGCTGAATGAGCTGCTCACTGCGGCGATTCAGGTCAATTTGTCACTGGTCACGGTGAAGCAGAACGAGGTTGTGAAGCGCTTGGCCGGCTGGGCTGCCTTGCTGGCGCTGCCGACCTTGGTGACGAGCATCTACGGCATGAACTTCGCGCACATGCCGGAGCTGCAATTCGAGTACGCCTACCCGACCGTGCTGTTGTTGACCGGCATCGCCTGCCTGAAGCTGCACAAGACGCTGCGGGCCGCGGGCTGGATGTAAGCCCGCTGCAAGCGTAAACAGAGCTCAGATCAGCTTCTGAGCCGACACGATGACGCCATTGTTATCGGCATAAACATACTCGCCGGGATTGAAAGTGACGCCGCCAAAAGTTACCGGCAGATCCACATCGCCCACGCCCTTGCGCACGCTTTTCAATGGCATCGCGGCGATGGCCTGGATGCCCAGATCCAGCTCGGCCAGCGCATCCACATCACGCACACAGCCATACACGATAACCCCAGCCCAGCCGTGCTTGACGGCACTGGCACCGATCAGATCGCCGAGCAAGGCACAGCGCAGCGAGCCGCCACCATCCACCACCAGCACACGACCCTGACCGGGCGTGGACAGCAGCTCTTTCACGCGGGAATTGTCCTCATGACATTTCACCGTCACGATAGCCCCACCGAAGGCATTGAGGCCGCCGTAATTGGCAAACAGCGGCTCGCAGACGCGCACCGCTTCGGGAAAATCATCACACAGGTCGCAGGTAACAAACGACATGACCAACACTCCAGGCACAGAAAACGAAGTCGTGACTTTACCCTGCCAAGGCCGAGTGCGACAATTTCTGTCTACCTCAGAGCTGACTCCATGAAACGCCTGCTTGTCGCCACTTGTATTTGCACCGCCTTTGTTTGCACTGCGTGGCTAGGCGCGAACACGGCTGCCGCAGGCCAGCTTTATCGTTTTCAGGATGCCGATGGCAATGTGCTGCTGACCAATCAGGTCGACAGCCAGCGCAAGCCGCTGCGCCATGACCGTCAGCAATACCGCAAGCTGGTGAAAGTGACTTGGTATGCCGACACCAATGTGCACAGCTACCGCAACTGGGGCAAGACCGAAATGGCCGTGAAGGCCAGTGCCAGCAAGAACCGCAATGCCTTCGACGACAGCATCCGCCTCGCCGCACAGCGCTATGAGCTGGATTTCGGGCTGATCAAGGCGGTGATTCACACCGAGTCAGGCTTTGACCCGCAGGCCCGCTCAGCGCCCGGCGCTCAAGGCTTGATGCAGCTGATGCCCGCCACAGCTCGTCGCTACAATGTCAGCAACGCCTGGGATCCGGCACAGAACATCAATGCCGGGGCCAAGCATCTGCGCTATCTGATGAAACGCTATGGGGATCTGTCGCTGGCTTTGGCGGCCTATAACGCCGGCGAAGGCAATGTGGACAAGTACGGCGGCATCCCACCGTTTGCGGAAACGCAGGATTATGTGGAGCGCGTCACCGGGCGCTATACCCGGCTTTATGGTGGCGTTGTTGCTGCTAACTAAAGTTGCTGCTAACTAAAGATCAAAGCTCCACACCAATCTGCGTCCCCTCATAAATCAACGCATAACGCGTCAAACACGGCCCCGGTGCCGGCAAGCGGCACTGGCCATCCGCCAAATTGAACGACCAGCCATGGTGGGGGCAGCGGATCGCCCCTTGCTGGACCGCTCCCTCGGTGAGCGAATTGCCACGATGTGGGCACTGGTTGCGGATCAAGTGGCGCTGACCATCCTCCTGAATCAGCAACAGCGGAATACCGTCGATGACAAACTCACGGCGATAGCCATCTTCCAAAAACATCAATTTTTCAAGGGCATGGAATGCCATGTTGAACCTGCCTCACACATGCTGACAAAACTGCAGATAGCAGAAAGGCGGGTTTCCCCGCCCTTCCATGCCACATCAACCTGACTTACTTGCCGTGCTTGCCGGCCAGGAAGAACCAGGTTTCCAGCACCGAGTCCGGGTTCAGTGACACCGAGTCGATGCCCTCGTCCATCAGCCACTTGGCCAGATCCGGGTGGTCCGACGGGCCCTGACCGCAAATGCCGATGTACTTGCCGGCCTTGCGGCAAGCCTGAATGGCGCGCGAGAGCAGGAACTTCACCGCCGGGTCACGCTCATCGAACAGGTGCGAGACGATGCCGGAGTCGCGATCCAGACCCAGCGTCAGCTGCGTCAGGTCGTTAGAGCCGATCGAGAAGCCATCGAAATGCTCGAGGAAGTCGTCGGCCAGCAAGGCGTTGGTCGGCAGCTCGCACATCATGATGATGCGCAGACCATTCTCGCCGCGCTTCAAACCCTTCTCGGCCAGCAGCTCGATGACGCGCTTGGCCTCACCCGTGGTACGCACAAACGGAATCATGATCTCGACATTGGTCAGGCCCATGACATCGCGAACCTTCTTCAGCGCCCGTACTTCCAGATCGAAACAGTCGCGGAAATTGTCCGACACATAGCGGCTGGCGCCACGGAAGCCCAGCATCGGGTTCTCTTCTTCCGGCTCGTAGAGCTTGCCGCCGATCAGGTTGGCGTATTCGTTCGACTTGAAGTCGGACATACGCACGATGACCTTCTTCGGATAGAACGCCGCCGCCAGCGTGGCGATGCCTTCGGTCAGCTTCTCCACATAGAAATCCACCGGCGAGGCGTAGCCAGCACAACGCTGATCCACCGATTGCTTGATGTCGCGCGGCAGCGTGTCGTAGTTCAGCAGCGCCTTCGGGTGCACGCCAATCATGCGGTTGATGATGAACTCCAGACGCGCCAGACCAATGCCTTCGTTCGGCAGTGTCGCGAAATCAAAAGCACGATCCGGGTTGCCCACATTCATCATGATCTTGAACGGCAGCTTGGGCATGGCGTCGATGGTGTTCTTCTGAATCTCGAAGTCGAGCAAACCCTCGTAGATGAAGCCGGTGTCGCCCTCGGCACACGATGCCGTGACTTCCATGCCATCCTTCAGCACATCGGTGGCATTACCGCAGCCAACGATGGCCGGCACACCGAGTTCACGCGCGATGATGGCGGCGTGGCAGGTACGGCCACCACGGTTGGTCACGATGGCGCTGGCGCGCTTCATCACGGGTTCCCAGTTGGGGTCGGTCATGTCGG
>CALEYY010000006.1 GCA_937928295.1 uncultured Moraxellaceae bacterium | reverse complement strand
GACGACTGGTGTACGCTTCGATGGCGTGCACCATCGCGTCGATACCGGTCATTGCAGTCACGCGCGCCGGCAGTCCGAGGGTGAGCGTGGCGTCGAGCACCGCGACATCGGCGTACAACAGCCGCGAGACGACGCCCTGCTTTTCGCCGCTCGGTGTCGTCACGATTGCGATCGGCGTCACTTCGGAGCCGGTGCCCGCCGTCGTCGGTACCTGGATCAGCGGCAGCCGCGGGCCTTTGGCGAGGCCGAGGCCATAGATGTCGGTCAGTTTTTGCGGCGTGCGCGCGAGCAGGGCGACCAGCTTGGCGGTGTCCATGGAGCTGCCGCCGCCAAAACCGATTACGGCATCGGCGCCAGATGTCACGGCGGCTGCCACGGCGGCCTCAACGCTGGCCTCGGGCGGGTCGGCGAGGACATCGGTATAGAGCGTGAAGCTGACATTCGCTGCCTGCATGCCGGCGATCAGCGAAGCCGTCAGGCCGCTGTCATGCAAGAAGCGATCGGTCACGACGAAGACATGGCGAGCGCCCAGCTCGGTGGCCAGTGTGCCGAGACGACTGGCGCTACCTTGTTCGCAGAGGATGCGCGGGCTGGTTTCAAAACTGAAGCTGGTGGCCATCAGAGTGCTGCCTCCAGTACGCGGCGCGAGACCTCGGGCGTGACAGCCTGACGCTCGCCGAGCTTGACCATGCCGTGCGCCTGCAGCTGCTCGACGAGATGATCGAGCTGCTCCGCGCCAACGCCATAAGCCGACAGTCGCGTCGGCACCTGCATGGCCTCGAAGAACGCGCGGGTCTTGGCGATGGCGGCGGTGATGCGCTCGTCGGCGCTGCCATCGCGCAGATTCCACACGCGCTCGGCGTACTGCACGAGCTTGTCGCGCTTGGCTTCCCGCTGATCCTGCAGCATCGCCGGCAGCACGATGGCCAGCGTCTGCGCATGATCAATGCCATGCGCGGCGGTCAGCTCGTGGCCGATCATGTGCGTAGACCAGTCCTGCGGCACGCCGGCACCGATGAGGCCGTTGAGCGCCTGGCTGGCGGCCCACATCAGATTGGCGCGCACCTCCACATTGTCCGGCTCGGACAGCGCTTTCGGGCCGTCCTCGATCAGCGTCAGCAGCAGACCTTCGGCGAAGCGGTCCTGCACCTTGGCATTGACCGGATAAGTCAGGTACTGCTCGACCACATGCACGAAGGCATCGACCACGCCATTGCCAACCTGGCGTGCCGGCAGCGTCAGCGTCTTGGCTGGGTCCATGATGGCAAAGCGCGGATACAGCAGCGGGTGGCTGAAGGCCAGCTTGGTGTGCGTGGCGAGATGCGTGAGCACCCCGCCGTTATTGGTTTCCGAGCCAGTCGCGGCCAGCGTGACGACCACGCCCAGCGGCAGCGCGCCGGTGACTTTGCGGCCCCGGCTGTGCAGCAGCTCCAGGGCATCGCCCTCGTAGCAGGCGGCAGCGGCCAAGAACTTGCTGCCATCCATCACCGAGCCGCCGCCTACGGCGAGGATGTAGTTGATGCCTTCAGCCTTGACCACTGCAAGTGCGCGCTGGATGGTTTCCAGGCTCGGGTTGGGCTCGATGCCGCCGAACTCGAAGACGGTCTGCGTGCTCAGTGCTGCTTGAACTTCAGCCAGCGTACCGGTGGCCTTCACGCTGCCACCGCCATAGGTGATGAGCACGCGGGCATCAGCCGGAACCTCTTTGCCCAGTTGCGCGATGCTGCCAGCACCAAAAACGACCTTGACCGGATTGCGATAGCTGAAATTGAGCATCATGAACTCTCTTTGTGAAGTTTTTCCGATGGCTGCGCGCAGGCTCAACCTGTGAGCCGGGTGCGCAACAATAATGGGCTTCCGAGCATACTGGTTTTGGCGTTAATGTGCGCCACTACGATTGGTCAGAGTGAGGTGCACCGTGCTGACAGAATTGGCGCATCGCTGCGGCATGGCCTTGCAGCTGCGGGGCTTGCAGGTCGCCACGGCGGAATCCTGCACGGGTGGCGGCATTGCCGAGGCCATCACGCGCATAGAGGGCAGCTCAGGCTGGTTCGGGCAGGGCTGGGTGACCTACAGCAATGCCGCGAAAGTGGCTCAGCTTGGCGTGCCGCAGGCGTTGCTGGATGACCACGGTGCCGTCAGCCGTGAGGTTGTTGTAGTCATGGCCGAAGGTGCCCGGCAGCGCGCCAATGCTGACTGGGCGGTGGCTGTGAGCGGCGTTGCCGGCCCTGGTGGTGGCAGCGCTGAGAAGCCGGTGGGCACGGTCTGGCTGGCTTGGGCCGGTCGTCAGGAAACCCAGGTGCAGTGCCGACTTTTTGCCGGCGATCGGGCACAAGTGCGTGAGCAGACCGTGGTGCTGGCGCTGGAAGAATTAATTAATCAGGTGTGCCGTAGCGAACTCGGCAACCCTGTGCCATAATACTGTACGAAAGAACAGTAATTGCTGTTCCGATCCCTGATTACAGCCCCTGACTACAGGGCTTGATTGCAGAGCCCGACCGAAGAGGAAACGCCGATGAACGATAACAAGCAAAAAGCACTGAACGCGGCACTGGCGCAAATTGAAAAGCAGTTCGGCAAAGGCTCGGTCATGCGCCTTGGCGATCAGCCGGCGTCGGGGGCCATTCCGGCCATTTCCACCGGCTCGCTGGGTCTGGACATCGCGCTGGGCATCGGCGGTCTGCCCAAGGGTCGTATTGTTGAAATCTATGGCCCGGAATCGTCAGGCAAAACTACGCTGACCTTGCAGGTCATTGCCGCCTGCCAGCGTGCCGGTGGCACGGCTGCATTCATCGATGCTGAGCATGCGCTGGATCCGCAATACGCCGCCAAGCTCGGTGTGAACACGGAAAACCTGTTTGTGTCTCAGCCCGATACGGGCGAGCAGGCGCTGGAAATCGCCGACATGCTGGTGCGCTCGAACTCCATCGACATCATCGTCATCGATTCGGTGGCCGCACTCACGCCGCGTGCCGAAATTGAAGGCGAAATGGGCGACATGCATGTCGGTCTGCAGGCCCGCCTGATGTCGCAGGCTCTGCGTAAAATCACTGGCAACATCAAGCGCTCCAACTGCCTGGTCATCTTCATCAACCAGATTCGCATGAAGATCGGCGTGATGTTCGGTAGCCCGGAAACGACTACCGGCGGCAACGCTCTGAAGTTCTATGCCTCGGTGCGTCTGGACATCCGCCGTATTGGCGCGGTGAAAGAGGGCGAGGAAGTTATCGGTTCAGAAACGCGCGTCAAGGTGGTCAAGAACAAGGTGGCTCCGCCGTTCAAAGAGGCGGAGTTCCAGATTCTCTATGGTCAGGGTATCAACCGTCCGGGCGAGGTTGTGGATCTCGGCGTCAAGCTCGGTCTGATCGACAAGTCCGGTGCTTGGTATGCCTATCAGGGTAACAAGATTGGCCAAGGCAAGAGCAATGCCTGCAAGTATCTGCTGGAAAACCCGAGCATTGCCAAAGTCATCGAAGATCAGATTCGTGACCAGCTCATCGGCCCGGTAACGGCCGTGCCGGAGGATGCTGATGAGCCGGGCGTTTTCGAAGAAGCCAGCTTCTAAGCGGCCAGCTTTCGGGCAGGCTGCATTTGGAGCCTGGGGTGACGATGAGGCTGAGCCTGTCGTCATCACCAGCCAGCAGGTCTGGAACAAGGCGCTGTCCTTGCAAGGGCGGCGCGAGCACAGTCGGGTCGAGTTGACACAGAAGCTCAAGCTCTTCGGGGCTTCTGCGGATCAAATTGAAGAAGCACTGGTTCGTCTGGCCGAATATTCGCTGCAAAGCGATGATCGCTTTGCCGAGTCGCTGGTGCGGTCACAGTTGCTGCGCGGGCGTGGACAGCGCGCCATCAAGCAGGTTCTGCAGCAGCGCGGGCTGGACGCCGAGCATCCCGCGTTGGCTGAGCAAACGGTAGACACGGACTGGACGCTGAAGGCCCAGGAATTGTTGCAGCGTCGTTTTGGCGTCAATTTGTCTCGCGAGGCCAAGGAAAAGGCGCGCTACATCCGATTCCTCCAGTATCGCGGCTTTTCCATGGGCCAGGCCATTGCCGCCATGCAGGCGGGGTTGGCAGCGAAAGCTGATGACGAGACGAGCTGGCTCGGTACTGACGAAGACCTCTGAAAATCATCGAGATTTGCTGCGAACACGAGAAAACTGCCGTTATAATCGCCGGTCTTTTGCCTGTCGCGAGCCAAGGTTCGCGGCATTCTGGTGGTGGTTCGGTTGACTGGTTCGGAGCGGTACATGAAAAGCGCTGAAATTCGCGAAGCATTCCTTCGTTTTTTTGAGCAGAAAGGGCATGCCCGAGTAGCGTCCAGCTCATTGGTGCCGCACGACGATCCGACACTGCTGTTTACCAATGCCGGCATGAATCAGTTCAAGGATTGCTTTCTCGGCCTCGACAAGCGTGCCTATACCCGTGCCACCTCCTCGCAAAAATGCGTGCGTGCTGGCGGCAAGCACAACGACCTCGAGAATGTAGGTTATACCGCACGCCATCACACCTTTTTTGAAATGCTGGGCAACTTCAGCTTTGGCGACTACTTCAAGCGCGATGCCATTAACTATGCGTGGGAGTTTCTCACCTCACCGCAGTGGCTGAATATCCCCAAAGACAAGCTCACGGTGACCGTCTACGCCAGCGATGACGAGGCTTTCGGCATCTGGCAGAACGAAATCGGTGTGCCGGCTGAACGCATCATTCGCATCGGTGACAACAAGGGCGCGCCTTACGCCTCCGACAATTTCTGGGCGATGGGCGATACCGGCCCTTGCGGCCCTTGCACCGAGATTTTCTACGACCACGGCGCCGATATCGCCGGCGGTCCGCCCGGCTCGCCGGATGAAGATGGCGATCGCTTCATCGAAATTTGGAACAATGTGTTCATGCAATTCAACCGCACGGCCGATGGCGTTCTGCACCCGCTGCCGGCTCCGAGCGTGGATACCGGCATGGGCTTGGAGCGTATTTCGGCGGTGATGCAGCATGTGCACGCTAACTACGAGATCGATCTGTTCCAGTCTCTGCTGAAGGCGGCGGCCGAGGCCATCGGCTGTGCCAACGAGAGTCAGGCCTCACTGAAAGTGGTGGCTGATCACATTCGCTCCTGCTCCTTCCTGATTGCCGATGGCGTAGTGCCGTCGAACGAGGGTCGTGGCTATGTGCTGCGTCGCATCATTCGTCGCGCCTGCCGTCACGGCAACAAGCTGGGCGCAACCGGCACATTCTTCCATCGCGTGGTGCCGGCACTGGTGACCGAGATGGGTGTGGCGTACCCCGAGCTGCAAGCGCAGCAGGCGACGATTGCTCGCGTGTTGCAGCAGGAAGAAGAACAGTTCGCTCGTACCCTGGAGCAGGGTTTGCGCATCCTCGATCAGGATCTGGCCGGCCTCAAGGGCAGCGTGATTCCGGGCGAGACGGTGTTTCGTCTCTACGATACCTACGGTTTCCCGGTCGATCTGACGGGTGACATCGCCCGTGAACGCGATCTGACGCTGGATCTGGAAGGCTTTGAAGCCGCCATGACGGCGCAGCGCGAGCGCGCCCGCGCCAGTTCGCGTTTCGACATGGACTACAACACGCTGATCAAGCTTGATGGCGAAACCGGCTTCCTCGGCTATGCCGCCACTCAGGCCGGCGATCTGGTGGTGCGCGCCCTGTATATTGGCGGGCAGTCGGTTGAGTCGGCGAATGTCGGCGATCAAGTCGCGATCATCCTTGATGAAACCCCTTTCTATGCCGAGTCTGGCGGTCAGGCTGGCGATTCCGGCTATCTGCGCAATTCGGCTGCTGTCGTGGAAGTGCAAGACACCACGAAGGCCGGCGCACACCATCTGCATCAAGCTCTGATTACTGCCGGCAGCATAAAGGTTGGTGACGCACTGGCAGCGGAAGTGCGTGCGGATCTGCGCCAGGCGACGGCGCGCAATCATTCGGCGACGCATTTGCTGCATGCCGCACTGCGTGAAACTCTGGGCACGCATGTGTCGCAGAAGGGCTCGCTGGTCTGTGCCGACTATCTGCGCTTTGACTTCTCACACCCCGAAGCGATTCCGGCGGCAACGCTGCGTCAGATCGAGGCGCGCGTGAATGGCCAGATTCTGGCCAACACGGCGGTGCAGACGGATGTTACTGATATCGACACTGCCCGAGCCAAAGGTGCGATGGCGTTGTTTGGCGAAAAATATGGCGATGTGGTGCGTGTGCTGACCATGGGCCAGGACAG
>CALEYY010000005.1 GCA_937928295.1 uncultured Moraxellaceae bacterium | reverse complement strand
TGATTTGTTTGCCCGTCAGCTGGACAAAATCCGCCGTTTCGATGGCCCCAATCTGGGCGCTGGACAGCTGGTTGATCTGGCTGGTGGTGAGTTCCCTGATCTGGCTGGCCGAAAGCGCAGCAACATCGGCCGTGGCAAATGTCGGAATATCGATCTGACGGATCTGGCTGGCCGAATATGAGCTGATGGATGAGACCATGGGAACCCCTTTAAATTTGTTGGCTTGCACTGTCACAAAGTGACCGGCTTTACAAAAATCCTGGCGAAAACAACTCGCCTAACTTGTGCTTATCTGTCGTATCGACAGCAGCTGAGCAAACTTGAGGGGTTGCGGAGAAACTTGTTCTCCTGCCCCTTGGGTATCGGCAAAGCCACTGCAAACTGAACCTGATTCCGGCAGTTTTTTGCCGCCAGACCGGCTCAGATCGTCGAAAACATGACGCTTTTCTTCAAACTGAATACTCAGCGGTTCATTAAGCTGGCATTCAACTTGCATGTTCTGTGCCATGTTGGATTGGCCCCAATCGGCCATGAAAGGAAACCGCATGAACGCGCCACTGCCCCTAAATTTGATTCCGCACACCATGACAACCGTGAACACTGAACTGGACATCGTGGCTTTGGCACGCAGCGGCGGCATGGCACTGGCCGCCATGGTGAGTCATGCCGAACAGCTGCAACGCGATGGACATGCACACCCATACGACGCAGTAAGCGCTCATTGCCCAAAGCCGAAAAAGCAATCAACCGCTCGGCCCCTTGCGCCAAGGCGGCACGCACCACCTGTGCCATGAGGGCACAGGTGGTTTGCCAGGATTGCAACGCCGAGAAACGAAGGTGATCAGGCGGGCTGGTCGAGAAACGAGACAGCTCCCAAATGACGGGAGAGTGCGGCAGAGGCATATCCCCCATCAGTTCGGGGAACACCTCGGAAAGAAGATACGGCTTGTGGGTCGGCAGCAGTCGCGCACAACCATAGAGATCGCCACTCGCATGACGAGCAATGACATAGAGCGTATCCGGGCGATCGAAGTCATCTCGTTCCAGACCATCTTGGACTGGTAACGGCCAACCCAGCTCTTTCACGAATACGCGATAACGATAAGCCGCAAGCGCTGACTCAAGCCCTGGCTGCAACTCCCTTGCCTCACCCGCAACCATCGTAAACATGTCGCCATCGCTCCTTGAGGAGAAAGATGGCTTGGATTAGACAGACACGAACAAAAAAAGATCAGCTGCCCGATCGGGCAGGATGTGGTCAATGCAGTGTCAGGATATCCTGCTGCCAGGATTGCGAAGATAGCCAACCAATCAAGATATCCGCCGTCTGCCTGGCCCCCAGATCGACACCAGCCTTAGAGCACAACATGATGTTGCAACTGATACCTCCGGGCGCCAGCATGATGGCGGCACAAGATGCCGTTCGGAACCACGCCCAGCCAATGCTGACCTGCGGACTGAAGTGACTGCTGACCCACTCGCAGTAACCTGCCACGGAGGCCTGTACACCTTGCTCGCATAACTCTTTGCGCAGATCGCTATCCTGCCAAACCATATGCTGTTGCATGCTCAACGCACAGAGCTCAGAGAATGTGAGACGAATATAGCCATCAACGTTTAATGCAAACATCTGTTTCCTCGTCGACATAAAGAAGACAACATACCCATGAAAGTGTCATCGTCGAAGCGTAGTCGCTACGCATGACGACATCCTAGCCAGCGCAAATGTTGCTGCCTACTGCCCGATCGGGCATGGCAGACATCAAGGACGACAACGCATGACTCACTGGTATGAGTATCTCATTGATACTCTGGCTGACACCTCATCCGAGAGCGAGCTGTTTCACCGGCTGAAAACCCTCTCGCGCTCACTGGGCTTCGAGCACTGCTCATACGGCATGCGTACCCCGCTCCCGACCGTAGCACCCAAGTTCTCGCTCTTCTCTGACTACCCTGACGCTTGGTCACAGCTCTATGTAACAAAAAACTATTTCAGTATTGACCCCACCGTCGCACATGCGCTCAAGGAGACCACACCATTGCTGTGGTCCTCAGACAAACCGATTGCCAGCCTTGAGTTCTGGGAGGAAGCACAACAGCATCAGCTGCGCCATGGTTGGTGCATGCCGTCACGAGGGCATTACGGCACCGTTGGCCTTTTGACATTCGTGCGCTCGGCCGAGGTCATTACCCGTGCTGAGCTAGATACCAAAGAACATCAAATGATCGCGTTAACCATGCTGGCGCATAGTGCGATGAGTCAAATGCTGGCACCGAAACAAATGCCCGAATGCACCCAGGCGCTGACACCGCGCGAACGCCAAGTCTTGCAGTGGCTTGCTTCCGGAAAGACCTACTCAGAAACCGGCAGGATTATCCAAATTGATGAGCGAACCGTGAAGTTTCACCTCGGCAACGCCATGCGCAAACTCAATGCCGTCAACAAGGCACAGGCCACCTTCAAAGCAGCCGTATTAGGGCTGCTTTAATAAATACCCACCCCAGAAAGCACAAAACCCGCTAGGCACAAGGCTTTGCGGGTTCCGTAATTTGGTAGGCACAAGCAGACTCGAACTGCTGACCCCCACCATGTCAAGGTGGTGCTCTAACCAACTGAGCTATGCGCCTAGGGTCGCTTCAGTACATCTTGAAGAGGCGCGCATGATACTCAAGGCAAACGCGCCTGACAACCACCGCAACGCACAACTGCCGAAAAAGCCGGCAATCACTCTCCCGATGTCATGTGATCAACCTGATAAGTCAGACCGACACCACGATACGGGTCCGGCATATGCTCGCTGCGCTTAAAACGCTTGTAGCTCCATTGGTATTGCTCAGGTGCCAGACTGATGAATCTGGCCATGGTGCGGTTCATCGCAGCCGTCGCCGTAAAGGTATCGGTATCACTGATCGCAGGATCGCCCACCTGGAAATGCAGGTCAAAACCTTGGCCATCAGCACGCCTTACACACCCCATGACAATGACTCGGCAGCCGGTTTTGGCCGCCAGTTTCGGCACAATCACGCCTGACCAAGTCGAGATTCCAAAGAAAGGTGCAAAGATGCCGCCATTATCGCCCGGAATATGATCCGGCAAGATGGCCGTGAAGCCGCCCTTGCGCAGCGCTTTGAAGGTAGCGCGTACGCCGCTGTCGTCTGTCGGCACCACTGTGGCATTGAGGCGGCCGCGCGCCTCGGCAACAAAGGCATCCACCCCGGGCTGCTTGCCCGGCTTGTACATGATGATGGGCGATGTGTGCTCATTGATCCAGGCATTCATGAATTCCCAAGTGCCCCAGTGCGGCACAATGGCAATGACGCCCTGCCCCGCGGTCAGCGCCTCATGGAAGATGTCTCCGCCATGAATATCGCGAATTTGCGCAACACTGTACGCCGGTGGCATGCCCCAGGTCTTGGCAAACTCGAAAGCCGTCATCGCGGTACTGCGCAAGGAGGCCCTGGTCGTGGCCTGATGCCAAGCATCTGTCTCCTGCGGGTAGCACAGCTGTAGGTTGCGCAGCACCGTCTGATAAATGCCGGAACGCGGGAAACAACCCACCAGCGTGCCGATCATTGCACCAAAGCGTTGCAGCACTGGCAATGGCAACCGGGCAAAAAAGCGCAGCAAAGCGAGCGATAAGCGATCTTTGAAATCAAGCGAATGAGGCGTCATGGCGAACCTTTCCGAAAAGCTGCGTAAGCATAGTGCAGGATGCCGGGCTGACCAAGCCATGTAGTTAGCCACAAACCGATGCCGCCGGCGATCAGCAGCAGCGCAACCACCGCCTCCCAGCACTGGCCATGCCAGAACAGCCCCACGATCGGGCCCAGTACACTAGCACCGGCGTAATAGCTGCACAGATAAATCGAGGCGGCCAAAGCCTGATGGCCTTTGGCGCGCTTTCCCACCTCACTGCTGGCAAGGGCATGGCCGGCAAAGAAGGCCAGCGTGAACAGAGCCATGCCGAGCACCAAGACCGGCACAGCGTCACTCAGGGTCAGTAGCAGGCCCAGCATCAATGTCAGCAACATGATCTGCAGTGCAGGCACCAGCCCCCAATGCCGCGTCATCCTGCCCGAGGCTGCTGACGCCAGACCACCAAAAATGTAAAGCAGAAAAATGGCGCCCAGGGCCAATGGATTCCAGGAAAATGGCGGCTGCTCCAAGCGAAAACCAATGTAGTTGTAGAGGCTGACAAAACAGCCCAGCAGCAGAAAGCCGATGGCCCACAAAGTCCATAACGCCGGATCACGCACTAGTTGCATCAGCGCCTGGCTCAGGGCGCGACGGCCGTCGCGCGTCAGCGGTAACGCCCGCATCCGGAATTGCCGGGACGACGGCAGGCAATACAGAAAGCACAGCGCCGCCAGCAGTCCGCACAGGCCCACCACCAGTGCCGCGCCAGCACTGCCCCAGTGCTCGGCAGCCCAGGCCGACAACAGGCGACCACTCATGCCACCAAACGCCGTGCCGCTGATGTAGAGGCCCATGGCGCTAGTCAGAGCCGCCGGCTCGATTTCTTCGCTGAGATAGGTCATGGCAACGGCCGGCAAGCCGGCCAGCATCAAGCCAACGGCAAAACGCAGTAATAGCAACAGCTGGAATGTCGGGGCGCAGGACATCGCCAGCGTGAACAGCGCTGCCAACAACATGGCCAATGACATTACGCGCTTGCGACCGAAACGATCAGATAGCAGACTGGCCGGAATCAGCATCAGAGCCATAGCGATGGTGGTGAGTGCAATCAGGGTGCTGCTGGTCGCCGGCGTAACCGCCCAAGTACGCGCCAACAGCGGCAGGAGCGATTGCGGCCAGTACAGCAAGGAAAAGGTAGAGAAGCCGGCGAGAAACATCGCCAGGGTGGCACGCCGATAGCCCGGCGTGCCTTTTGCGATCATGGCGCTCAGGTGCCGAGGGCCGCGAGGCCGCGCTGACAATCGGCAATCAGGTCGGCTATGTCTTCCAGCCCGACGGCAACGCGAATCAAACCTTCACTTATACGCGCCGCCGCCTTCGCTTCCGGGCTGAGACGACCATGCGTGGTCGATCCCGGATGCGTGATGGTGGTGCGCGTATCGCCCAGATTGGCGGTTATAGACATGACCTGCGTGGCATCAATGAAGCGCCATGCCGCCTCGCGCCCGCCAGCCAGCTCAAACGACAGCACGCCGCCGAAGCCGCGCTGCTGACGCTTGGCCAGTGCATGCTGCGGGTGTGATTTCAAACCGGGGTAATGCACGGCGGCGATGCCCGGCTGCGCTTCCAGCCATTGCGCCAGCTTCAGCGCCTGCGCCGAGTGTGCCTCCATGCGCAGGCGCAAGGTCTCCAGACCCTTGAGAAACACCCAGGCATTGAACGGGCTCAGCGACGGGCCGCAGGTACGCACCACGCCGTAGATTTCTTCCATGAGCTTGTTGGAGCCGACCACGGCGCCGCCCAGGCAGCGGCCCTGGCCATCGAGGTACTTGGTGGCGGAGTGAATGACCAGATCCGCCCCTAGCGCCAGCGGCTTCTGCAGCGCTGGCGTACAGAAGCAGTTGTCGACGGCGAGCAGGATGTCGTGCTGATGCGCGAGTGCGCTGAGCGCGGCGATGTCGACCAGCTCGCCCAGCGGGTTGCTCGGGGTTTCCACAAAGAACAGTTTGGTCTCCGGCGTGATGGCGGCAGCCCATCCGGCGATGTCGGCCAGCGGTACGAAGCGCGTGACGATGCCGAACTTACGCGCGTACTTGTCGAACAGCACATTGGTGGTGCCGAACAGGCTTTGCGATGCCACGATCTCGTCGCCCGCTTTCAGCAAGCCCAGCACTGTCGCGAGGATGGCGGCCATGCCGGAGCTGGTGGCCACGGCGCGCTCGCCGCCTTCCAGCGCAGCCAGCTTTTCCTCGAAGCCGCGCACGGTGGGGTTGGTGAAGCGCGAGTAGATGTTGCCCGGCTCGGTGCCGCCGAAACGCGCCGCCGCTTCCGCCGCGCTGCCAAACACAAACGACGAGGTCAGGTAGATGGACTCGGAGTGCTCGCCCTCGCCCGAACGATAATTGCCGGCGCGCACGGCCAGCGTATCGAAGCCGGCTATGTCAAAAGGCGCTGGATCGAACAGCTCAGTTTCAGACATGTCGTTACTCCCCTCAGCCGTTGGCCAGATCCACCATGGTCGAGCCGTGACGGCTCTGTTTCTTCGCCGAATCACTGCGCGACGCCTGCAAATTGTCGAGATAGGCCTCGTCAATGTCACCCGTCACATACTCGCCGTTGAACACCGAACAATCAAATTGCTGAATGTCCGGGTTGCCTTCGCGCGCGGCCGCAATCAGGTCGTCCAGCTTCTGATAGATCAGCGCATCGGCACCGATCAGGTCACAGACTTCCTGATTGGTGCGACCGTGGGCAATCAGCTCGTCCTTCGCCGGCATATCGATGCCGTAAACATTGGGGAACTTCACCGCCGGTGCTGCCGAGGCGAAATAGACCTTGCTGGCACCGGCATCGCGCGCCATCTGGATGATCTCGCGACAAGTCGTGCCGCGCACAATCGAGTCGTCCACCAGCAGCACATTCTTGCCGCTGAATTCCAGCTCGATGGGGTTGAGCTTCTGACGCACCGACTTCTTGCGCTGGCCCTGCCCCGGCATGATGAAGGTACGACCGATGTAGCGGTTCTTCATGAAGCCTTCGCGATACTTCACATTGAGCTGGTTGGCCAGCTCCAGCGCGGCCGTGCGGCTGGTATCGGGAATCGGCATGACCACATCGATCTTGAGCTCGGGATAGTCGCGCGTGATGGTGTTGGCGAGCTTTTCGCCCATGCGCAGGCGAGCCTTGTAGACCGAAATCTTGTCGATGATCGAGTCCGGGCGCGCGAAATAGACATGCTCGAAAATACACGGCGAATAGATCGGATTTTCCGCGCACTGACGGGTGAACAGCTCGCCGGCATCGTTGATGAACACGGCCTCACCGGGCAGCAGGTCGCGCACCACGCGGAAACCCAGCGAGGTCACGGCCACCGACTCGGAGGCCACGATGTACTCCTTGCCATCCGGCGTGTCGCGCTCGCCGAAGATGATGGGGCGAATGCCGAACGGGTCGCGGAAGCCGACGATGCCGTAACCGGTGATCATCGCGACCACGGCGTAAGCGCCACGGCAGCGCTTATGCACGCCGCTGACGGCGGCAAAAACATCATCCACGCTGGGCGTGAGCTTGCCGTGCGCCTGCAGCTCGTGGGCAAAAATATTGAGCAGCACTTCCGAGTCGGAATCGGTGTTCACATGACGCAAATCCGTCAGGAAGATGGCTTTGGCCAGCTCCTGAGCATTGGTCAGGTTGCCGTTGTGCGCCAGCGTGATGCCGTAAGGCGAGTTCACATAAAACGGCTGTGCTTCCGCCGAGCTGGACGAGCCTGCCGTGGGATAGCGCACATGGCCAATACCGAAGTTGCCGGCCAGACGCAGCATGTGGCGCGTATGAAAGACATCGCGCACCATGCCGTTTTCCTTGCGCAGGAACAGGCGGCCGCCCTCGCTGGTGACAATCCCGGCGGCGTCCTGGCCACGGTGTTGCAATACCGTCAGGGCGTCGTACAACGCCTGATTGACCGGCGCTTTACCGGCGATGGCAACAATTCCGCACATGGCAACCTCTCAGTGTGACGATTTCGACGACGATGACGCCGAAGGGACAGGACTAACCAGCGCCATCGCCTGCTTTTGCAGGGAACGCGCCAGAGATTCATATTGCAAGATGGTTTTCGGCAGCATGGCATCGCGAAACCATGCATCGTGCTTGACGAAGGGTGCCATGAGCATGAGCGCGATGAGGACCAGCAGCGCACCGCGTAACACGCCAAAGAGGCCGCCCAGCATGCGGTCTGTGAGGCTGAGACCGCCGCGATGAACCAGTTGCCGCAACGCGGTGCCGAGCAGGCTGCAGGTCAGCACAGTAGCCAGAAACAAGCTGCCATACGACAGCACCAAGCGCATGGACGGGGTGCTGACCCAATGCGCCAGCCAGGCGGCCAGCGGCTCATTGAAGCTGCGTGCAACCACAATAGCCAGCAACCAGCCGGCAAGCGCAAAGGCTTCGCGCACAAAGCCGCGCACAAAACCAAAAATCAGTGACAGCGCCAAGGCCGCCAGAATCACGAGATCAGCAGGATGCATAGGGCTCGCTGGTCTGCCCGTTCACGCGGCAGCAAGAGGTATCAATCCGGGCGCGCATGATAGCAAGACTGGAGCCCAGCCGTCATGCAGATCAGGGGCGATAGGCTTGAATCCAGCCACTCAATTTCAGTTGCGGGTCTTCAGCCAGACGCCGTTTCACCGATTCGGCGGCGGCTCTTTCCAGCTCCGGCCCGATAACCACGCGCCAGCTCTCACCACTGCCGCTGGCCGTAGCGCGATAACCCCGCGCGCGAAGCTTGTCGGCCAGGGCATTGGCTTTGTCTTGGGCATTCAGGCGCGCCACCTGCACCACCCAAGCTTGCGGCAACGCGGGATCAGGATCGGCCGAGATCGCCGGCGCTTTTTCGGCCGACGGCTTTTCAGCCGCTTTCTCAGAAATAGTTTTGGCAGCCTGGGCTTTTTCGGCGGCGAGCTTGTCAGCAGCCGCTTTCTTTTCAGCGGCGAGCTTTTGAGTGGCCAGCTTCTCAGTGATGAGTTTTTCAGTGGCAAGTTTGGCTGCCGCTATTTTGTCCGCAGCAAGCTTGGGTTTGTCGGCCGCTGCGTTATCGCGTTTTGCCTGCGCGGCAGCGTCGGCTGCTGCTTGCACCTTCAATTGAGTCGCCTTGGCAGCGGCCTGATTAGCCACCAGCTGCTGCTCGGCCAGTTTGTCATCCGCACTCGTTGACGGTGCCGCGACTGCCGGCGCGACGGCGGTCGGCTTGGCCTTACTGGGGTCAACCAAGCGGAACTGCTCGGCTGTTGCCGGTGTCGGTGCCGTTTCTTCGCCAGCCACAGGCTCGACCGGGTAGAAAGTCGGCTCGCCATGACTGGCACTGATATCTTTCGCCAGGCCCTGCGCCTGCTGCTGCAGCGCCGGTGCCAGATCCTGCGTGGTCGGAGTGGTCGGCGGCGTTGGCGGTGCCGGTGGCTGCAAGGCTTTTACGCCAGCCCCTTCAAGCACCACCGGCAGAAACAGGATCGCGGCAGCAACCAGCACCACGCCGCCCAGAATGCGTTGTTTTACTGCGATATCCATGCCTCAACCACCTACTGACAATACGGCCGCGACCGTTAGGAATGACCCGAAAACAATAATTCTATCGTTGCCCTGCGCCGCTTGGCGAGCCGCCTGCAGGGCATCTTCAACGCCGGCATGTTGATGGATTGCCGCAGCACTGCCTGTGGCAGAGCCGCCGGCCAGCGCCGCACTCACCCGCTCGGCCAACTGTGCAGCGGTCAGGCCGCGTGGTCCCGACAAGCCGGCAAGCCACCAGCGATCCACAAATGCCTGCGAAGCGGCAATGACGCCTGCCACATCTTTGTCTTGCAACATGGCGAAGACCGCATGCGTGCGCTGCTGCGGCAAAGCCTTGGGTAGATGTTGCCAGAGAAAGCGGGCGCCATGCGGATTGTGCCCCACATCCAGCCAGATTTCGGGCGTGCCGGGCAGCCGTTGCAGACGGCCGGTGACAAAAGCATCGGGCAAGCCCCTGCGCACAGCAGCGAGATCAATTTGCAAGGCGCTGACCTGGCTCAAGGCCTGCAACGCAGCTAGCGCCGTCGCGGCGTTGTCGCAAACTACGCGCGGCAAGGGCAGGTTCGGCCACTGCACACCGTCGCGACCCTGCCAGTGCCAGACACTGACCATCTCGCTAAAATCATAGTCGCGGCCCTTGATCCAGACCGGAGCCGTCAGGCTGCGAGCCTGCTCAAGCAGCACGGCATGCGGTTCTCGCTCGCCCAAAATAACCGGGCAATGCGCGCGCATGACGCCGGCCTTCTCGCGAGCAATCTCGGCGATGGTATTGCCCAACCAATCCTGATGATCCAGATCCACGCTGGTAATCACCGCCACCGTGGCATCGACCAGATTGACGGCATCGAGCCGGCCGCCCAGGCCAATTTCGAGCACGATCAGATCCGGCGATTGCCGCTGAAACCAATGGAATGCCGCCAGCGTGGTGTGTTCGAAGTAAGTCAGCGAGATGTCGCCGCGCACGGCCTCGACGGCATCCAGCGCCTGCACCAGCTCAGCATCGCTGATGAGCACGCCGTTGATGCCGATGCGTTCGTTGAAATCGACCAGATGTGGCGAAGTGTAATGCGCCACGCGCCAGCCGGCGGCACGGCCAACAGCGACCAGCGTGGCGACTGTGGAGCCCTTGCCGTTGGTACCGGCCACGGTGATGACCGGTGCCGAGAACTCGCGTGCTTTCAGCCGGTCAGCGACCACGCCGACACGCGCCAAACCCATGTCGATGGCGCTGGGGTGTCGCTGCTCCAGGGTTTGCAGCCAGGCCGCTTTGCTCGGCAAGCTCACACAGGAAAGTACGTGAATTTGGCGAGTAGCCGGAACAGCGTGTCACGCATTTCATGGCGATGAATGATGATGTCGACCGTGCCATGCTCAAGCAGGAACTCGGAGCGCTGGAAGCCTTCCGGCAGCTTCTGGCGCACGGTCTGCTCGATCACGCGCGGG
>CALEYY010000004.1 GCA_937928295.1 uncultured Moraxellaceae bacterium | reverse complement strand
GCTCGGGGTGCAGACGAGGATTGATGGTGTGCAGCACGCGGCCACTGCCGGATACGCCGTAGTACAGCTCGAAGTGGCGATAGCCGTTCCAGGCCAGTGTGCCGACGCGCTCGCCGATGGGCACATTCAGGCGATCCAGCGCATTGGCGACCTGGCGCGAGCGCAGCGCGGCATCGGCATAGGTATAGCGATGGATATCGCCCTCGACGCGACGACTGACGATCTCGCCATCGCCATGAAAGCGCTCGGCAAAATCGATCAAATGGGAAATGAGCAGGGGGCGTTCTTGCATCTGTCCTTGCATGGCGTGGCTCCGGGCGGTGGGCCGCTTTCAAGAAGCGGCGACTATCTTGTTCTTGGGTGAGCCGGAGTATTGCAAGGACGGTCAAGACTGAACAGTCCGCAGGAGCATCTGGATGCAAAAAGCCCGACACGGGGTCGGGCTTTTGTCGTGCAAATGCAGCTCTTCAGCTGAGCTTAAAACTTCTGCGTGAACTGCAGGCCGTAGACGCTGGCACGGTTGTGGAAGTCGGCGGAGTAGGCTTCGGCAGGCTTGCGGACTTCGGCCGTTTCTTCATCCACATAGGAGTACGACACATCGATGGTCTGGCTCGGGCTGAGCTTGTAGCCGCCACCAATGCTGGCGACACGACGGTCGGCGCTGGGCAGACGCACGGAGCGATCGGCCGGGGCTACCGGTGTGTTGTCGTAGGCCAGACCGGCGCGAAGCTCCAGCTTGTCGGAGCAGGCGTGTGTCACACCCACGGCATAGCCCACGGAATCCTTCCAGTTGAATACTTCGCTAGTGGTGGGTACCAGCGGATGACTGGTGGCAATATCCAGTCTCTTCAGACGGCTCCAGCGTGTCCATGTCGCGCCGGCCTGCAACGCGGTTTTCGCATTGAGTTTATGACTGATGGAGGCTTCCACACTTTCCGGTGTGCTGATGCCAGTCCGTGCGTTGTATGTGCCGGCAGCAACTATGCCGTTGCTGGTCAGCGTGCCATCGTCAATCTTGTATTTGACCTTGGAGCGATAGACCACGCCGGCTTGCGTGCTTTCGTTCAGACGGGCATGAATGCCCAGATTGTAGCCATAGCCGTAGTCATCGCCCTTGAGCGTGGTCGTGCCCAGTAGTGTGCCCGGCTGAGCGCCCGGAGCGGGGCTGATGTCAGGCACGCTCGACACATTTTTCGTCAGCAGGGCATCGACACGGTTGATGGTCGGCCCGAAACCGACGCTGACCTTGTCATTGATGCGATAGCTGAACGCCGGTTGGATCGTGGTGACTTTGACCGAGCTTTTATCGCCGAGATGGCGCCCGGCAAAGCTTGGCTCGTAATTGGTCTTCAAGCCGAAGCTGCCGTAAACGCCGAGGCCCCAGGCCCAGCCGCCTTTGTCGCCAGAGGTAAAGTAGCCGGAGGGGATGAAGGTTTTCGGCACCATGTCGCCTTTGTTGGTGCCGCCAAGAGGCGCGGTGACATTGTCGATTTTCGTCTGGGCATCAATAAATGCCACAGCCTGAGTGAATTGTGCCTGCTTCAGCAGATGCATGGCCGCCGGGTTGTTGTAGACCACGGAGGCATCCTGCGCATTGGAGGCGCGGCCGGCATTGGCGGTACCCATGGCGGAAATACTCTGCTCGGACAGCGAGAAGCCGCCAGCAAGTGTTGTGCTGGCGATGCTGGCCGCAAAAATAGCCAGGGCAAGGTGTTTAATGTTCATGGTCTTCCCTCTTTCTTATATGTGAGGGAAGCGTATTGATGGTGCTGCACTCACTCGAGACGAGTTTTGCGCCAATTTGTTGTCTTTTTATGTCTGTCCGGCCGCAGAAATGTCATTTATGACGATTGGTCGCCGAGCCTTCCGGGAGAGGCAGTCGCGGCACTATCCAGCCGAACAAGATGAGCGCTGGAATGACTGCGACTGTGGAAAACACAAAGAATCCGCCATAGCCCATGTCGGTGACCATGAAGCCGGAAAAGCCGCCGATGAGCTTGCCCGGCAGCGTGACCAGCGAGCTGAACAAGGCGTATTGCGTGGCGGTGTAATGCTGATTGACCAGGCTGGACAACCAAGCCACGGCTGCTGCGCCGAGGAAACCGCCAGACAGATTTTCGCCACCGATGACGGCGATGAAGACATTCAGATTGGCCGGGTATTGCGAGAGCAGCAAATATAGCAAGTTGCTGACGGCACCGAGCAGCATAGCCACCAGCAGCGTCTTGTTGGCGCCCCAGCGCACCACGATCGCGCCGCCGAGAAACGCGCCGGCAATGCCGATCCAGACGCCGAACAGCTTCGACACGGCCGCGATTTCCGTCTTGCTGAAGCCGCAGTCGAGATAGAAGGGCAGCGCCATCACGCCCAGCATCTGATCCGAGATCTTGAACAGGCCGATGAAAATGAGCAGGGCCAGCCCCAAGCCGCCGGTATAGCGCGAGAAGAAGTCTTGAAAGGGGCCGACAATGCTGTGACTCAAGGCAGGCCAGAACGCTTCCGTGCTGGCCATGCTGACGGCGCGTTCAGGTTCGCGCGCCTTGAGTGTGACCAACAGCACGAGCCCGACAATCGCTGCCATGAGCTGATAGATCAGCGCCCACGGCAGGTGGTCGGCGAGCAGCAGGGCCAGCGCGCCGGACACCAGCAGCGCCAGCCGATAGCCCAGAGTGTAGGTTGCCGCGAGTGCGCCCTGCTGCTCGGCGGGCGCGATCTCGATGCGATAGGCATCGACCACCACATCTTGCGTGGCCCCGGCAAAGCCAGCGACGACGGTGATCAGCACGAAGCTGCTCAGTGCGCCCACGGGCGTGATAAAGCTCATCGCGAGCAGGCTCATGGCGAGCAGGATTTGCGCCGCCAGCAGCCAGCTCCGGCGCTGCCCGAGGCGACCGAGCAGCGGCAGGCGGAAGCGATCCACCAGCGGTGCCCAGACAAACTTGAAGGCATAGGCGAGGCCGGCGAGGCTGATCAGACCGATGTCTTCCAGCGAGATACCGCTGTCTTTCAGCCAGACCGAGAGCGTGCCGCCGACCAGCAGAAAAGGCAGACCCGAGGCGAAACCGAACAGGAACATGGTGAGCGCGGCGGGCTGAGCGAAGGCGCTGAACAGGGCAGATGGTCGTGCGTGGGTCATGGCGGCATCTCGATTCGACTGCCGGTACTCTAGCTGCTCGCTGCGACAGGTGCGACGATTGTGCCGCCCGCCGTGCAAATTTTTGCGTGTTTACCCTTGAAGGGCGGCATTCCATCCCCATTAGTCATGACAAGCCGGGGTATTACGCCGGCACACCTTTTTAGAAACAACCCAGGAGGTTCAGATGAAAATTCGTCCTTTGCACGATCGCGTCGTCATTCGCCGCGTCGATGAAGAAACCAAGACTGCTGGCGGCATTCTGTTGCCGGGTTCGGCTGCCGAAAAGCCGTCGCAAGGCGTGGTCGTTGCTGTCGGCAACGGCATCATCAAGGACAACGGTGAAGTGCGTCCGCTCGATGTGAAAGCAGGCGACAAGGTTCTGTTCGGTCAGTACGCCGGCAGCACTGTCAAGGTCGACGGCGAAGAGCTGTTGATGATGAAGGAATCCGAAATTTTCGCGGTACTCGAAGGCTAATTGCTGCTGAGTGAGTGCTGCCGGTGGGTACGCCCGATGCGTGTGCCCGTGTTGAATGAAACCCATTAGAGGAAGAAGAAAATGGCTGCTAAAGAAGTAAAGTTTGGCGATAGCGCCCGTGCCCGCATGATTGTTGGCGTGAACATCCTGGCTGATGCCGTGAAAGTGACTCTCGGCCCGAAAGGCCGCAATGTCGTCATCGACAAGTCTTTCGGTGCGCCGCACATCACCAAAGACGGCGTGTCCGTGGCGAAAGAAATCGAGCTGAAAGACAAGTTCGAGAACATGGGTGCCCAGCTGGTCAAGGAAGTCGCTTCCAAGACTGCCGAAATCGCCGGTGACGGCACGACCACCGCGACCGTGCTGGCCCAGGCCATCCTCAACGAAGGCATGAAGGCTGTTGCTGCCGGCATGAACCCGATGGATCTGAAGCGCGGCATCGACAAGGCCGTGCGTGTGGCTGTTGCCGAGATCAAGAACAACTCGCAGCCCTGCACCGACACCAAGGCCATCGCCCAAGTCGGTTCCATTTCTGCCAATTCCGACACCACCATTGGCAATCTGATCGCTGAAGCGATGGAAAAGGTTGGCAAGGAAGGCGTCATCACGGTTGAAGAAGGTTCGGGCTTTGAAGACAGCCTAGACACGGTCGAAGGCATGCAGTTCGATCGCGGCTATGTGAGCCCGTACTTTGCCAACAAGCAAGACACCATGACTGCTGAGCTGGACAACCCGTTCATCCTGCTCGTGGACAAGAAAATCTCCAACATCCGCGAACTGATTCCGGTGCTGGAAGGCGTGGCCAAGTCGGGCAAGCCGCTGCTGCTGATCGCTGAAGATGTCGAAGGCGAAGCGCTGGCAACCCTCGTGGTCAACACCATGCGCGGCATCGTTAAGGTTTGCGCCGTCAAGGCTCCGGGCTTCGGCGACCGTCGCAAGGCCATGCTGCAAGACATCGCGATCCTGACCGGCGCTACCGTGATCTCGGAAGAGATCGGTCTGAGCCTGGAAAACGCCACGCTGAACGATCTCGGCCACGCCAAGAAAGTTATCGTGTCGAAGGAAAACACCACGGTCATCGACGGCTCCGGCAAGTCTGAAGAAATCGATGCGCGCGTGAAGCAGATTCGCATGCAGATCGAAGAAGCGACTTCCGACTACGACAAGGAAAAGCTGCAGGAGCGCGTTGCCAAGCTCGCTGGCGGCGTTGCCGTGATCAAGGTCGGCGCTGCCACCGAAATCGAAATGAAGGAAAAGAAGGATCGCGTTGACGACGCTCTGCACGCGACCCGTGCGGCTGTCGAAGAAGGCGTGGTTGCTGGTGGTGGCGTGGCTCTGGTGCGTGCCGTGAAGGCACTGGAAACCCTGAAGGGTGACAACGAAGACCAGACTGCCGGCATCAACATCCTGCGTCGTGCCATGGAAGCTCCGTTGCGCCAGATCGTTACCAACGCCGGCGAAGAAGCCTCGGTGGTGCTGAACAAGGTCAAGGAAGGTGCAGGCAACTTCGGCTACAACGCAGCATCGGGTGAGTATGGCGACATGCTGGCGATGGGCATTCTGGATCCGACCAAGGTTGCGCGTTCGGCGCTGGAGCATGCGGCTTCGGTTGCGGCGCTGATGCTGACCACCGAATGCATGATCACCGATGCGCCGGAAGACAAGGGCTCGTCCCCGTCGATGCCGGACATGGGTGGCATGGGCGGCATGATGTAAACAGCGCTTTGGCGTTGCGAAAAGCCCGGACTAGTTCCGGGCTTTTTTATGCTCCCCCTCAGCGCCAGACCTGCTTCAGTGCATCCATAGCTCGGCAGTTGGCTAACAACTTTGTGTTGGCCCTGTTGACTGATATTTGGGGCATTTCAGCGTACTCAGCGAGCCCGTAGTCGTTTACTGTTTGTGTCATCTCATTCTGCTTGGATTCCCGCCGTGACTTTAACCACTCCGTTTATTGCCTGCCGTATTTCCGACTCATTGCCCGATGCCGTGGCGGCGCTGGACAATTCCCTGCAGCAGCGCGTGAAAGAGTCGCAGGCGGCGCTGGCTGGCAAGCTCATCACCGATGCGTCTTGCGATTTGATCGATGCCTTTTTTGGTCAGCTCATGCTGTCGTTGCAAGCCAAGGATCCGGCATCGCCGGTGTTTCGCGAGGCGGTGGCCGTGGTTGAGGATATCAAGGGCAAGCTGCGTCATTACCTGGGCTGGGTGACGAGCTTCTTTAGTAATGAGCGGCTGGCACCAGTGGTCTCGCACTATCGCTCGCTGATGACGCAGCTGCCGGTGGATGGCGTGCCGTTGGCGCATCTGGCGTTCAGTATTAGCCCGGCGCTGGCGGCTGAAGCGAAGGCGTCGCTGGATGCCTTGCGTGACGGCTCGGCCCCGGATGCCAAGGCTGGCATCGAGATTCTGATTCGTGTGATTGATGAGGCGCTGGAGCCGCTGCTGTATGTGCCGAAGCAGCGCATGAAGTTCAACTTCGTGGTGGACAAGACCCTGAATGGCGTGATTTCAGTGACGCTGGCGCTGTCCAACCGCAGCTTGCGCAAGCTCGGCCAGTTCCTGCCGCGACCGATGTTCGTGCCGGTCGCGGATCATCTGGAAAGCTTCTTGTTTCGCGAGATGCCGCGCTAAGCGGCTCTCTTAAGCCGCTCTTTTAAGCCGCCTGGGCCTGGCTGGCGGTCAGCAAAAACTGCTGCAAGTGCTGAGCGAGTACGGGCTGATGCGCCGCTGGCATCTGCTCGCCAATCTTGCGCAGGCTGCGGAAGGACAAGCTTTGTGTGAGGGAGATGACGCCGTTCAGGGTCTTGTCCACCACGAAGTTGAACTTCATCAGCTGCTTGGGCTTGATCAGCAGCGCATGCAGGGCGAGGTCGATGACTTCGATCAGCGCCTCGATGCCCTCATGAGCGCTCGCGGCCTGGCCCTGGCTGAGCGGCACCAGCAGCTTCTCCAAACGCTTTGCCAGCGCATCCGGAATCGCGAAGGCGATGACCGGCTGCATGCTGCCCTGCATCGGGCGTTGCAGCATCATGGCGTGATAATGACTGACGGCCGGCTTGATGCGATCGTTGCTGAAAAACGCCGATGCCCAGCCCAGATAGTGCGTCAGCTTGTCGGCGATCTCGCTTACCATGCTGGCACCCTCGCGATAGGCGGGTACATCACCGGCGCTTTGCAGGTTCGCAATCAGCTCGCTGAAAAAAATCGTGATGAGCTCGTGAGCGGCATCCTGAATAAGGCGGGTCGCCAGCTTCGATTGGTCGTCGCGGATGCCGGTTTGCAGCGCTTGATGCAGCTGGAAAACCTGGGTTTGCAATTCGGTGGTGGTTGCGTAAGCCACGCAAGGCAGGGGGATATTCATGCACGTTCCTCGTGTCAAAACTGCCGCGCACAATACCAATAAAAAATGACAAGGGCAGCGGATGTTTGTGTCTTTTTTTGGCGCTGGCCGAGTACGGTCAAACTGACGAATAATAGACGGCTGTTGCCCACGGGCATCACCCGATAAGGAAGTAGTGCGATGAGCAAAGATCAGCTGATTATTTTCGATACCACCCTGCGTGATGGCGAGCAAAGCCCGGGCGCGTCGATGACGCTGGAAGAGAAGGTGCGCATCGGCAAAGCGCTGGAGCGTATGCGCGTGGATGTGATCGAGGCCGGTTTTGCGGTGGCATCGCAGGGGGATTTCGAGGCCGTGCGTGCGGTCGCGGCGGCGGTCAAGGACTCGCGCATCTGCTCGCTGTCGCGTGCTCGCGCCGAAGACATCGACCGGGCCGCCGAGGCGCTGAAGCCGGCCAATGCTGCACGCATCCATACTTTCATTGCGACTTCGCCGATTCATATGAAGTACAAGTTGCGCCTGGAGCCGGACGCGGTTGTCGAAAACGCCGTGCGCGCGGTGAAGTACGCGCGCAATCTGGTCGATGATGTCGAGTTCTCTTGCGAGGACGCCGGCCGCTCCGAGGTCGATTTTCTGTGCCGCATCATCGAGGCCGCGATCGATGCCGGTGCCAGCACCATTAATATTCCCGACACCGTCGGCTACGCGATTCCGGGCCAGTATGGCGACCTCATCGGTCAGTTGCTGATGCGCATTCCTAATGCCCACAAGGCCGTGTTCTCGGTGCATTGTCACAACGACCTCGGCCTAGCCGTGGCCAACTCGCTGGCGGCGGTGCTGCAGGGCGCGCGTCAGGTCGAATGCACCATCAACGGTCTTGGCGAACGCGCCGGTAATGCCGCGCTGGAAGAGATCGTGATGGCGGTGAACACCCGCGCCGACTTGTTCCCGGTCAGCACGCGCATCTGGACGCCCGAGATCGTGCCGGCCTCGCGTCTGGTGTCGTCGATCACCGGCTTTCCGGTGCAGCCGAACAAGGCCATCGTCGGTGCCAATGCCTTCGCGCATGAATCCGGCATCCATCAGGATGGCGTGCTCAAGCATCGCGAAACCTACGAGATCATGCGTGCCGAAGATGTGGGCTGGAATGCCAATAAAATGGTGCTCGGCAAGCACTCCGGTCGCGCCGCCTTCCGGGCTCGTCTCGACGAACTCGGCATCCCGGTCGGCAGCGACAACACGCTCAACCAGCTGTTCGTGCGCTTCAAGGAGCTGGCTGACAAGAAGCACGAAATTTTCGACGAAGATATCCACGCCTTGGTCTCGGATGCTCAACCCAACGCCGAGGAAGTCTTCAAGCTGGTGGCGCTGGAAGTGACCTCGAAGACCGGCACCATTCCGGAAGCCAAGCTGGTACTGTCGGTCAGCGGTGCCGAGAAGCCAGTCACTGCGACGGGCTCCGGCCCGGTCGATGCCACTTTCCGCGCCATCGAGGCCGTTGCCAACTCCGGCACCACGCTGGAGCTGTACTCGGTCAATGCCATTACCAGCGGTACTGACTCGCAGGGTGAAGTCACTGTGCGCCTGAGCCAGGCCGGCCGCATCATCAACGGCCATGGCGCCGATACTGATATCGTCATCGCCAGCGCCAAGGCGTATCTGAACGCGCTGAACCTGCTGCGCAGCGGCCTCGACCGTGCGCATCCGCAAGGCGAAGCGATCTGATGCTGCAGTCCACGCTCGATGAAGGCCGCCGCCGCGAATACCTCGCGGCGCTGGGTGTACCCTTGTTCAGTGCTCGTCGTGCGCTGCCGGGGGCGGCTGCGAGCGTGGTCACAGAGGTGACTGCTCGCGTTATTGAACCGGCGGCTACCTTGGTGCAGCCCGCCATGCAGGCGCGGGTGCAGCTGGCGGCCACAGCCAGTGCTGCTGCGCGCGTGGTCTTGCCGGAGTCGGTGTCGCCGCCGGAAGCTGCGCCGGTGCAGGCCGTGGCTTCTGTAGCACCTGCCGCAACCACGCCACCGCCGCGCTTTGCCTGCCGCCTGATGCCTTTGGGCGAGCACGGCTTCGTTTTGCTTGATCTCGGCGCATTCCCCGATGTGGTCGCCGGCGAGATACTGAACCTGCCGGCTGCCGAGCAGCAATTGTGGCGCAACCTGCAACGAGCGCTGGCCTGGTATCCCGGCGAACCAGAGCCGGATTTCATCTGGCCACGCGCAGTCAAAGGCATGCTTGGCGACGATGCCGATACCGCCCGCGACATGCTCTCGGCCTGGCTCAAGCGGCAGATCCAGTCGTCAGCCCGACTCTGGATTTTCGGCGAAGCGCTGGCGCCGTTTGTGACGCGGCCGCATCGCCTGCTGCCGAGCTTGTCGGTTTTGCTCACCAGTCCGCTGGCCAAGCGCCAGGTCTGGCAACAGCTCAGTCAGCCTGTATCAGCGCCATGAAGTCGACCATTCGTGTCATGACGGCCGATGACCTGCCGGCGGTATTCGCCATCGAGCAGGTTTCGCATCCATCACCTTGGCCTATGAAGGGCCTGCAGGAATCACTGCAGAATCATGCCGCCTTTGTGCTGGAGCAGGGCGGGGCGATCATCGGGTTTGCTTTTGTGCAGCGCATTCTCGACGAAGCGCATCTGCTCGACATTGCCGTTGCGCCATCGCAGCGAGGTCAGGGACTGGGCCGCGAGCTGCTGCGGCAGCTCATGGACGAGGTGCTGGCGGTGGGCGTGACGATCTGGTTTCTGGAAGTGCGCGTGTCAAATCTTGCAGCGATTTCGCTGTACCAGTCGCTGGGCTACAACGAGCTCAGCCTGCGCCGCAACTATTACGATGGCCCGGATGGCAAGGAAGATGCGCTGCTCATGGCCTGCTCGACTGGCATGGCCTAAGCGATTCCCGTATATTCTGCGCTCGATGAAAACATGACAAGGATGTAAAGATGATTCATATCTTGCGGGCACTGCTGCCCTTTGTGTTGGCAGGCGGTCTGGTCGCTTGTGGCGGTAGCGGTGACTCTTCCAGCTCTGTTGAGACACTCAAGCCCAGTGGTCGTGTAACGGCATCGGAAACCTTGACGACCAGCGAGCTGGGCGGCGTCTGGACGGGTGATTTTGGCCAAGCTCTGGCGGGTATCGAGTTTGGTGATAATGGACGCATGGTGATTCGTCCGGCTGTCACTAACGAGGATGGGAGTGCGCTGCCACGGCAAGCCTTGAGCTGGCGGGTAGTTGATCGTGTATTGATTATCCGCGACACACAGCATTCGGTGCAGGATGAATGTGTAAAGGCAGCTGCGGATGTCGGCAGCATTACGCTTGAGTGTCGAGTGATCGGCGGTAGCGCCGATGATGTGGTTTATAGCCTCGTGCTCAAATCGATGAATTTGCCTACTTACCTTCCGGCGCACCCGTGGAAGCTTGGTGATCTGCATTTAGTATTTGGCAATGACAAGCACTTTACTGGGACGGATGGCGAAAGCTCATTCACAGGTACGTGGAGTATTGCTGGTCTGATGTTGACGATGAAAGTGGAGGGCGACAGCATGCCTTGCGATTTTGCAGGTGCTGATGTGGCAGGCCATATGCATATGGCCTGTCTATTTGATGGCAAGGCCTTGTTGACTGACTGGCAGCGTGAGGATATTGATGCAGGTGGCGGTTCAGGAGCTGGTTCAGGAGCTGGTTCCGGCGCTGTGCCAGTACCTGAGCCAACACCGGGACCAACACCGGGACCAACACCGGGACCAACACCGGGACCAACAC
>CALEYY010000003.1 GCA_937928295.1 uncultured Moraxellaceae bacterium | reverse complement strand
TCGTACCGTCGGCGCCGGTGTTGTGGCTAAGATCTTCGCCTAAAAGCGAATAAGGGTCGGGGGTTCGCTCCCGACCTGTTTTACCTGTTTAGGCCAGTAGTTCAATTGGTAGAGCACCGGTCTCCAAAACCGGGTGTTGGGGGTTCGAGTCCCTCCTGGCCTGCCATATTCAAGCGCGGTAACGCGTTTTTGTCGTGTCTGAGAGTCTGATTTATGACGACGCCAGTCGAAACCGTGCGTGACCCCATGAATTCCTTGAAGTGGGTTGTGGCCATTTTGTTGGTTGCGGCTGCTGCGCTGGTGAATCGCATGTTGCCGGAAATGTCGCTGGTGTTGCGCGGCCTGTTGATGGCTGTGCTGGGTGCCGGCGCATTAGTTATGGCGGCGCTCACGCTTCAGGGCAAGTCCTTCATCGATCTGTTGCAGCAGGCTCAGATCGAGCTGCGCAAAGTCGTGTGGCCGACACGGCAGGAAACATCCCAGACCACGCTGATTGTTCTGGTGGTGGTGGTGATCATGTCGCTGTTGCTCTGGGGCATGGACTCGTTGTTTGGTTTCGCAATTTCTGCGGTCATCGGTTAATCGGAGTCAATATGAGCAAGCGTTGGTATGTCGTTCACGCCTACTCGGGCTTCGAGAAGCAGGTCATGCGCTCCCTGACGGAGCGCGTTCGTCTGGCCGAAATGGAAGATCGCTTTGGCGACATCCTGGTGCCGACCGAAGAAGTGGTGGAAATGAAGAATGGCGTCAAGCGCAAGACCGAGCGGAAGTTCTTCCCCGGTTATGTGCTGGTGCAGATGGACATGTCGGAAGAGACCTGGCATCTCGTGAAAGAGTGCCCGAAGGTTATGGGCTTCATTGGCGGCAAGGCTGACAAGCCGGCCCCGATCACGGATCGCGAAGCCGAGGCGATTCTGAATCGCGTCAGAACCACTGTTGATGCGCCGCGTCCGAAGACACTGTTTGAGCCGGGTGAAATGGTTCGCGTGTCTGATGGCCCGTTTGCTGATTTCAACGGCACTGTTGAAGAAGTTAATTACGAGAAGAGTCGCCTGCGTGTTGCGGTGATGATTTTCGGTCGTTCGACCCCTGTCGAGCTCGAATTTACTCAGGTCGAAAAGGCCTGAGCCAATACGCCCTTCGGGGCGTTTCGTCATGCAGATAGGCTGCGTGACTGAACTTGGGGAGCCGCGAGGCGTTTGTACCCACGGAGTAGAACCATGGCAAAGAAGATTGATGCCTACATCAAGCTGCAGGTTGCTGCAGGCAAGGCAAACCCGTCGCCACCCATCGGCCCGGCTCTGGGTCAGAAAGGCGTAAACATCATGGAATTCTGCAAGGCCTTCAATGCCGCCACGCAGAAAATGGAAGTCGGCCAGCCGATTCCCGTCGTGATCACGGTTTATTCCGATCGTTCCTTCACCTTTGTGATGAAGACACCGCCGGCAACTTACCTGCTCAAGAAGGCCGCTGGCCTGAAGAGCGGTTCGCCGCGTCCGAACACCCAGAAGGTTGGCAAGGTGACTCGTGCTCAGCTTGAAGAAATCGCCACCACCAAAAAGGCTGACCTGACAGCCGCCGACATGGATGCTGCCGTGCGTACGATCGCCGGTTCTGCACGCTCCATGGGTCTCGAAGTGGAAGGAGTCTGATCATGGCTAAATTGAGCAAGCGTCAAGCCGCCATCAAGGCCAAGCTGGTTCCGGGCAAGCTCTACAGCATCGAAGAAGCTGTAGCGTTCCTGGCAGCAGTGCCTGCGGCCAAGTTTAAAGAATCGATTGATGTTGCTGTCAACCTCGGCATCGATCCGCGTAAGTCGGATCAGGTCGTTCGTGGCGCAACCGTGCTGCCGGCCGGTACTGGCAAGACTGTTCGCGTGGCCGTTTTCGCCCAGGGCGCAAACGCTGAAGCCGCCAAGGCCGCTGGTGCTGATGTTGTCGGTTTCGACGACCTCGCCGAGTCGATCCTGGCTGGCAACCTGAACTTCGATGTCGTCATCGCTTCGCCGGACGCCATGCGCGTTGTCGGTAAGCTCGGTACGGTTCTCGGCCCGCGCGGTCTGATGCCGAACCCGAAAGTCGGCACCGTGACGCCGGATGTTGCTGGCGCTGTCCGCAATGCCAAGGCTGGTCAGGCACGCTACCGCGTCGACAAGGGCGGTATCATCCACGCCGCTGTTGGCCAGGTTGATTTCAGCGCCGAAGCCATCAAGCAGAACGTTGAAGCTCTGGTTTCCGATCTGAAGAAAGCCAAGCCGGCTACCAGCAAGGGCGTTTACCTGAAGAAGGTTACGCTGTCGACCACGATGGGCCCGGGTCTGGCCATCGATCTGTCGACGCTGGGCGCTCAGGCGTAAGTAATTCGCAGGCCTTCGGGCCTGCACACGGACTTTGAAGTCGCCCGTTCGCGGGCGAGCGTTAAAGACCACAGGCGTTGTGTCCGGCTTGCCGGTGTCGCGACTTAAAACATCAGCCTGCGTAGACGCGGTGTGGTTTCAAGCTCAAAGGCTCTGTAACCCCCGCGCGCAATCGCAAGATTGCATGGGGTCGGCGGTTTTGCCGCCGATGAACTTAGTGGAAGGAGGTTACAGTGACTCTTCGTATTGAAGATAAAAGAGAGATCGTCGCTGCCGTTAACAAGGCAGCTTCCGGTGCTTTCGCAGCTGTTGTCGCCGACTATCGCGGTCTCACTGTGGGCCAGCTGACTCAGCTGCGCACAAAGGCTCGCGAACAGGATGTGTACCTGCGCGTTGTTCGTAACACGCTGGCACGTCGCGCGATTGCCGGTACTTCGTTTGAAGTGCTGGATGCATCGCTGGTCGGCCCGAGCATCATTGCGCTTTCGTTGTCCGAGAATGACATGGGCGCTGCCGCCCGTATCTTCCAGGACTTCCTGAAAGACAATCCGAAAGCTCCGCTGGAAGTGAAGGCTCTGTCCATCGACGGCAAGCTCTATGGCGCGAAAGACATCGATGTCGTCGCCAAGCTGCCGAACCGTGAACAGGCTCTGACGATGTTCGCATCTGTGCTTCAGGCGCCGCTCTCGAAGTTTGCTCGACTGATGACATCGGTCAAAGAACTGAAAGAAGCCGCTTGATCGCTGCTTGAAATCAACACCTATTGAAACCCCGTTGGGAGACGAAAAATGGCTCTGTCCAAAGATGATATTCTGAATGCCGTAGCTGAAATGACCGTGATGGAACTGGTCGACCTGATTTCGGCTGTTGAAGAAAAGTTCGGCGTTTCTGCCGCTGCCGTGGCTGTTGCCGCTGCTCCGGGCGCTGCTGCTGTTGTTGAAGAACAGACCGAGTTCAATGTTGTGATGACCAGCTTCGGCGCCAACAAGGTTGCCGTCATTAAGGTTGTTCGCGAACTCACAGGCCTCGGCCTGAAAGAAGCCAAGGACCTGGTGGAAGCCGCTCCGAAGGCTGTGAAAGAAGCCGTTTCGAAAGACGAAGCTGCTGAAGTCAAGACCAAGCTGGAAGCAGCTGGCGCCACTGCCGAAATCAAGTAACCCTTGGTTTTACAGTGCCGCACGGGCTAAGCCCGGCATGCAGCACGGCTGGAGGCTCGTTAGAGCCTCCGGCCTTTTTCCGTTAATGCGGAAATGAATCAAGAATACAGGCCAAAGTGCCGGCCTAAGCTCTGATCTTTCAGTGCTTAGGCCGTCGCTTTGCAGCACGAAGCGGCGCCTTTTCACGAGGCTCAAGCACAGTTGAGGACCCAGATGGCATACTCATATACCGAGAAGAAACGCATCCGAAAGAACTTCGGCAAGCTCCCGTCATTGATGGACGTGCCGTATCTTCTGGCCATTCAGGTGGACTCGTATCGGGCCTTCCTGCAGGATGGCAAAAGCGCCAAAGGTCGCGAAGATGTCGGCCTGCAGGCAGCGTTCCGTTCCGTGTTCCCTATCGTCAGCTATTCCGGCAACGCCGCCCTCGAGTTCGTCGAGTACAACCTCGGCAACCCGATGTTCGATGTGCGTGAATGCGTCCTGCGTGGCGTAACTTACGCTGCGCCGTTGCGCGTGAAGATTCGCCTGATCATTTATGATCGTGAAGCGTCCGTGAAGACCATCAAGGACATCCGCGAGCAGGAAGTCTACATGGGCGAAATGCCGCTCATGACCGAGAACGGCACCTTCATCATCAATGGCACCGAGCGTGTCATCGTGTCGCAGCTGCATCGTTCGCCCGGCGTGTTCTTCGATCACGACAAGGGCAAGACGCACTCGTCCGGCAAGCTGCTGTATAACGCTCGCATCATTCCTTACCGTGGTTCCTGGCTGGACTTCGAGTTCGACCCGAAGGATCTCGTGTTCGCCCGTATCGACCGTCGTCGCAAATTGCCGGCCACGATCATGCTGCGCGCGCTGGGTTACAACTCCGAAGAAATGCTGGAGATGTTCTTCGAGTTCAGCACCATTCATGTCGAAGACGGTCAGTTCAAGCTGGACCTCGTCGCCGAGCGTCTGCGTGGCGAAACCGCGACCTTCGACATCATGGCGAAGGGCAAGGTCATTGTGGAAGCCGGCCGCCGTATCACTGCGCGCCACATCCGCGACATCGAAAAGGCCGGTCTGACGCAGCTCGATGTGCCGCCTGAGTATCTGTTCGGCAAGGTCAACAACAAGGCGCTGGTCAACCAGAACACCGGTGAAGTGCTGGCCGAGTGCAACACCATCCTCACCGATGAACTGTTGAAGAAGGTCGGTCAGGCTGGCATCAAGTCGTTCGGCGTGCTCTACACCAACGACCTCGATCGCGGCCCGTTCCTGGCCGATACCCTGCGTGCCGATCCGGCGCGTTCGGAGCTGGAAGCGCTGGTCGAAATCTATCGCATGATGCGCCCGGGCGAGCCGCCCACCAAGGATGCTGCCGAGAACCTGTTCAAGAACCTGTTCTTCTCGGCCGAGCGCTATGACTTGTCTGGCGTGGGTCGCATGAAGTTCAACCGTCGTCTGGGTCGTGACATCGACACCGGCGAAGGCGTGCTGTCACGCGAAGATATCGTTGCCGTGCTCAAGGGCATGATCGATATCCGCAACGGCAAGGGCGAAGTCGATGACATCGACCACCTCGGCAACCGTCGTATCCGTTCGGTCGGTGAAATGACCGAGAACCAGTTCCGTGTCGGTCTGGTTCGTGTTGAGCGTGCGGTCAAGGAACGCCTGTCGATGGCAGAGTCCGACAACCTCATGCCGCAGGATCTGATCAACGCCAAGCCAGTGTCGGCTGCGATCAAGGAATTCTTTGGTTCCTCGCAGCTCTCGCAGTTCATGGACCAAAACAATCCGCTCTCGGAAATCACCCACAAGCGTCGCGTTTCTGCGCTTGGCCCGGGCGGTCTGACCCGTGAGCGCGCTGGCTTCGAAGTTCGTGATGTTCATCCGACGCATTACGGTCGCGTTTGTCCGATCGAGACGCCGGAAGGTCCGAACATCGGTCTGATCAACTCGCTGTCGAGCTTTGCTCGCACCAACGAGTACGGTTTCCTTGAGTCGCCGTATCGCAAGGTCATCGATGGCAAGGTCACCGACGACTATGTCTATCTGTCCGCCATCGAAGAAGCTGACCAGGTTATTGCACAGGCTGACTCGGCGGTTGACGCCAAGGGCATGCTGGTTGATGACCTGGTAGATGTGCGTCACAAGAACGAATTCACCGTGATGACACCCGAGAAGGTGACCTTCATGGATGTGTCGCCGCGCCAGGTGGTTTCGGTGGCTGCGTCGCTGATTCCGTTCCTTGAGCACGACGATGCTAACCGCGCCCTCATGGGCTCGAACATGCAACGACAGGCCGTGCCGACACTGCGTTCGGAAAAGCCGCTCGTGGGCACCGGCATGGAGCGCTATGTCGCCCGTGACTCCGGCGTTTGCGTCATGGCTCGTCGCGGTGGCGTGATCGACTATGTCGATGCCGCTCGTATCGTGGTTCGCGTCAAGAATGAAGAAGTCGTGCTCGGCGAAGCCGGTGCCGACATCTATAACCTGACCAAGTACACCCGTTCCAACCAGAACACCTGCATCAACCAGCGTGCGCTGGTGAAAGTCGGTGATGTGGTTGAGCGTGGCGATACGCTGGCTGATGGTCCTTCGGTGGATCTCGGTGAGCTGGCGCTAGGTCAGAACATGCGCGTCGCGTTCATGCCGTGGAACGGCTACAACTTCGAAGACTCCATCCTCCTGTCGGAGCGTGTGGTCAAGGAAGATCGTTTCACCTCGATCCACATCCAGGAACTGTCGTGCATCGCGCGTGACACCAAGCTGGGCGCGGAAGAAATCACCGCCGACATCCCGAACGTGGGCGAGGCCGCGCTGTCCAAGCTGGACGAGTCGGGCATCGTCTACATCGGCGCTGAAGTGAATGCCGGTGACATTCTGGTGGGCAAGGTCACGCCGAAGGGCGAAACCCAGCTGTCGCCGGAAGAGAAGCTGCTGCGTGCGATCTTCGGCGAGAAGGCTTCCGATGTTAAGGATTCGTCCCTGCGCGTGCCGTCCGGCACCAAGGGTACGGTCATCGACGTTCAGGTCTTCACCCGCGATGGCATCGAGAAAGATCCGCGTGCCAAGGCCATTGAAAAGGCTCAGCTCGACGAATACCGCAAGGATCTGAAGGAAGAGTACCGCATCTTCGAAGAGGCCACGGCTGCGCGTCTGCGCGAAGCTCTGACCGGTCAGAAGGTCAATGGCGGTGCCGGCTTCAAGAAGGGCGCGGTCATCAGCGAAGAAGACCTGTTTGGCATGGAACTGGCCAAGTGGTTCGAGCTGCGTCCGGCGGATGAACTGGTTGCCGAGCAGCTGGAGAAGGCGCAGGCCTTCCTCGCCGAGCGTCAGGCCGACATCGAAGCCAAGTTCGAAGACAAGAAGCGCAAGATCACCACGGGCGATGACCTCGCGCATGGCGTTCTCAAGGTCGTCAAAGTCTATCTGGCCGTGAAGCGTCGCATCCAGCCAGGCGACAAGATGGCTGGTCGTCACGGTAACAAGGGCGTGGTCTCGATCATCATGCCGGTGGAAGACATGCCGCATGACGAACATGGCGAACCGGTCGACATCGTGCTCAACCCGCTCGGCGTTCCATCGCGTATGAACGTCGGTCAGATTCTCGAAACCCACCTCGGTTGGGCGGCGAAGGGTCTCGGTCAGCGTATCGGCGAGATGCTCGATGAGCAGCGCAAGATCAGCGAAGTGCGCAAGTACCTCGACCAGATCTACAACGGCGTTGGCGGTCAGCAAGAGCAGATCAGCTCGTTGACGGATGACGAAGTGACTGCGCTGGCGAAGAATCTGCGTGCCGGTGTGCCCATCGCGACGCCGGTATTCGACGGTGCTCACGAGTCCGAGATCAAGGCCCTGCTGAAGCTGGCAGGCCAGAACGAGAACGGTCAGCAGTGGCTCTATGACGGCCGTACCGGTGAGCGTTTCGATCGCCAGGTGACCGTCGGCTACATGTACATGCTCAAGCTCAACCATTTGGTTGATGACAAGATGCATGCGCGTTCGACCGGTTCCTACTCGCTCGTTACCCAGCAGCCGCTGGGTGGTAAAGCGCAGTTCGGTGGTCAGCGTTTCGGGGAAATGGAGTGCTGGGCACTTCAGGCCTACGGCGCGGCTTACACCCTGCAGGAAATGCTGACGGTGAAGTCCGACGATGTGAACGGCCGTACCCGCGTCTACAAGAACATTGTGGACGGCGATCACCGCATGGAGCCGGGCATGCCGGAATCCTTCAATGTGCTCGTGAAGGAAATCCGGTCGCTCGCGATCAACATGGAACTGGACAACGAGTAAGCCTGACGAGAGGCGGCGTGCAGCGATTCGGTCGCGCACGCCGTCCCCACAAGTTGCTTTGGGAGAATTGCCTTGAAAGATCTGCTCAGCCAACTGCGCAACCAGGGAAGTGATGTCGAAGAGTTCGACCGCATCCGCATCGGCCTGGCCTCGCCAGACCTGATCCGTTCCTGGTCATTCGGCGAAGTTAAAAAGCCGGAAACCATCAATTACCGCACGTTCAAGCCTGAGCGTGATGGCCTGTTCTGCGCCAAGATCTTTGGCCCGATCAAGGACTACGAGTGCCTGTGCGGCAAGTACAAGCGCATGAAGTTCCGTGGCGTCATCTGCGAAAAGTGTGGCGTTGAAGTCACCATGGCGAAAGTTCGCCGTGAGCGCATGGGCCACATCGAACTGGCCTCGCCGACCGCGCACATCTGGTTCCTGAAGTCGCTGCCGTCGCGTATCGGCCTGCTGCTGGACATGACCCTGCGTGACATCGAGCGCGTGCTTTATTTCGAAAACTTTGTTGTTATCGATGCCGGCATGACCACCCTCGAAAAGGGTCAGCTGCTCAACGACGAAGAGTATTACACCGCTCTCGAAGAGCATGGCGATGAGTTCGATGCCCGCATGGGCGCCGAAGCCATCCAGGCTCTGCTGGCCGACATCGACCTCGAAAACGAAGTCGTGCGTCTGCGCGAAGAAATCCCGGCAACCTCGTCGGAAACCAAGCTGAAGAAGCTGTCCAAGCGCCTCAAGCTGGTTGAATCGTTCCTGAACTCGGGCAACAAGCCGGAGTGGATGGTCATGACGGTTCTGCCGGTGCTGCCGCCAGACCTGCGTCCGCTGGTTCCGCTCGATGGCGGCCGCTTCGCGACCTCCGACCTGAACGATCTCTATCGTCGCGTCATCAACCGTAACAACCGTCTCAAGCGTCTGCTCGACCTGAGCGCGCCTGACATCATCGTGCGCAACGAAAAGCGCATGCTGCAGGAAGCAGTTGATGCCCTGCTCGACAACGGTCGTCGCGGTCGTGCCATCACCGGTACCAACAAGCGCCCGCTGAAGTCGCTCGCCGACATGATCAAGGGCAAGCAGGGTCGTTTCCGTCAGAACTTGCTCGGCAAGCGCGTCGACTACTCCGGCCGTTCCGTCATCACCGTGGGCCCGACGCTGCGTCTGCACCAGTGCGGTCTGCCCAAGAAGATGGCGCTGGAACTGTTCAAGCCGTTCATTTTCGGCAAGCTGCAAGCCCAAGGCCTGGCGACCACCATCAAGGCCGCGAAGAAGATGGTCGAGCGCGAAACCCCGGAAGTCTGGGATATTCTCGCCGACGTGATTCGCGAACATCCGGTCATGCTCAACCGTGCGCCGACACTTCACCGTCTCGGTCTGCAGGCGTTCGAGCCGGTTCTCATCGAAGGCAAGGCCATCCAGCTGCATCCGCTCGTGTGTACGGCATTCAACGCCGACTTCGACGGTGACCAGATGGCTGTCCATGTGCCGCTGACGCTGGAAGCCCAGCTCGAAGCGCGTGCGCTGATGATGTCGACCAACAACATCCTGTCGCCAGCTAACGGCGAGCCGATCATCGTGCCGTCGCAGGATGTGGTGCTCGGTCTGTACTACATCACCCGTGACCGTGTGAACGGCAAGGGTGAGGGCATGATCTTCGCCGATTTCGCTGAAGTGACGCGTGCGCTCGGCAACAAGTTTGTCGAAGTTCACACCCGCATCAAGGTTCGCATCCTCGAAGTCACCATCAATGATGAGGGCGAGAAGGTCGAGCGCAAGTTCCTCGCCGATACCACGCCGGGCCGCTGCCTGCTCTGGAACATCGTGCCCAAGGGCCTGCCGTTCGAGCTGATCAACCAGGCCATGACCAAGAAGAACATCTCGCGTCTGCTCAACAGCTGCTACCGCGTGCTGGGTCTGAAGGACACGGTGATCTTCGCTGACCAGCTGATGTACCTCGGTTTTGCCCAGGCAACCTATTCCGGCGTGTCCGTCGGCATGGAAGACATGGTAATTCCGGATGCCAAGGCCAAGATCATTGGCGGCGCCGAAGAAGAAGTGCGTGAAATCGAATCGCAGTTCGCTTCCGGTCTGGTCACCAAGGGTGAGCGTTACAACAAGGTCGTCGACATCTGGTCGCGTACCAACGAACAAGTCGCCAAGGCGATGATGGACAACCTCTCCACGGAGAAGGTCATCAACAAGCAGGGCGTCGAAGAAAGCCAGAAGTCGTTCAACTCGATCTTCATCATGGCCGACTCCGGTGCTCGTGGTTCTGCTGCGCAGATTCGTCAGCTCGCCGGTATGCGTGGTCTGATGGCGAAGCCGGACGGCTCCATCATCGAAACGCCGATCAAGGCGAACTTCCGTGAAGGCCTGACCGTTCTGCAGTACTTCATCTCCACCCACGGCGCTCGTAAGGGTCTCGCGGATACGGCGTTGAAGACAGCGAACTCCGGTTACCTGACTCGTCGTCTTGTCGATGTGGCCCAGGATCTCGTGGTCACCGTGAACGATTGCGGCACGACTCGTGGCGTTCTGATGACGCCGCTGATCGAAGGCGGTGACATCGTCGAGCCGCTGCGCGAGCGCGTACTCGGTCGCGTCGTCGCCAAGGATGTCTTGGTTCCCGGCACTGAAGAAGTGCTTGCACCAGCAGGCACCCTGCTCGATGAAAAGTGGGTGGATCGTCTCGAATTGGCCGGCGTGGACGAAGTCTACGGCCGCTCGGTGATCACCTGCGAAACCCGCTTCGGCGTCTGCTCGATGTGCTACGGTCGTGATTTGGCTCGTGGTCATCGCGTCAACATCGGCGAGTCCATTGGTGTTATGGCTGCGCAGTCGATCGGTGAGCCAGGTACCCAGCTGACCATGCGTACCTTCCACATC
>CALEYY010000002.1 GCA_937928295.1 uncultured Moraxellaceae bacterium | reverse complement strand
AGCTGGTTGCCAGCAAGCATGCAGACCGGACTTGTTTCTTCGATTACCGTCGGCTCCATTGCTGGACAAAGCATGCTGATTGTTAAGCTCACCTACCCTAACTATGGTGCAAATCCCATTATTCCAGTCTTGAATTTGCCGGGCATTGGGCCGGTGCCTAATATTTCTGGCAACCTGAAGGCCGAGTCAAGATTCCGTCTGGAGCGTTCTTTTTAAGGCGAATGACATCATGAATAGATTGAGCGCTCAAAAAAATCAGAAGGGCACGGCGACCATTGAGCTGGCCTTGGTTTTTGGGCTGCTATTCGGGCTTTTGTGGGGCGTGATCAGCTATACATTCCCGTTGATCTTGCTGCAAACCATGAACAGAGCCGTTGCGGAGTCCATGCGTGTGGTGGCTACGGTTCCTACAACAACCGCTGACTATGAAACGGCTGTTCGTAATCTTGCTGCACAAGAGTTATCGGCTCAGATGCAATGGTTACCGAGCAGCTGGACTGCTGCCTTGGATAGCGCCTCCACTGACAATATAAAATTCACAGGTAATGGTGCCTGCAGTAGCAGCAGACCCACTTGCTTGGTTGTTATAACCTTAAAGTATAAAAATTATACACAGCAGCCGATAGTGCCTTCTATCACGCTGCCGTTTTTAGGTGAGATACCGAGGCTGCCCAATAATCTTGAGGCGTCGGCCCAAGCTGTTTTTTGACTAAAAACTATGCCTACCTAGCGAGCTCTCTAGTTTTACTGAGACTTGCTAGGCAGTGAGTCCATCCAAAAGTGCATGTACACACTTCAATCGTGTTTCGTTCACATTCATCGTATCGGTGAAGCGTAGCGTATCGCCGCCCTCCAGCTTATAGCGTTTCGGTTCTTTCTGGATAAGCTGTATTAACCGGCGCGGATCGACCGTGGTGTCGCTGCTGAACTCCAGGCGACCGCCGGCCGGGCCGGCATCGATCTTCTTGATGCCCAATGCCTGCGCTTTCAGCTTCAGCGCGCTGACGGCGAACAGGTTCTTCACTGGCTCCGGCAGCAGGCCGAAGCGGTCGATCATCTCCACTTGCAACTCGTCCAGCGCGTCGTCGCTGCTGGCATTGCTGATGCGCTTGTAGAGCATCAGGCGGTTGTGCACATCGGGCAGATAATCTTCGGGAATCAGCGCCGACAAGCGCAGATTGATGTCGGCACCGAGCGTGAAGGGCTGATCCATGTTCGGCGTTTTGCCGCTGCGGATGGCCTTCACCGCGCGATCGAGCATCTCCATGTAGAGCGTGAAGCCGACGCTCTGGATGTTGCCGCTCTGGTCTTCGCCGAGCAGCTCGCCGGCACCGCGAATCTCCAGATCCTGCGAGGCCAGCGCGAAGCCGGCACCGAGGTCGTCGGCGGCAGCGATGGCGTCGAGGCGTTTCTGGGCATCGCCGCTGAGGGCTTTGGGCGGCGGCGTGAGCAGGTAGGCATAGGCCTGATGGTGCGAGCGCCCGACGCGGCCACGGAGCTGGTGCAGCTGGGCCAGGCCGAGCTTGTCGGCGCGGTCCATGATGATGGTGTTGGCGCTGGGCACATCGATGCCGGTCTCGATGATGGTCGAGCACACCAGGATGTTGTGTTGCTTGTGATAGAACTGCTGCATGACCTGTTCCAGCTCGCGTTCGCGCATCTGCCCGTGGGCGATGCCAACGCGCGCCTCCGGCACCAGCGTCATCAGTTCCTGCGCGCACTTCTCGATGCTGTCCACCTCGTTGTGCAGGTAGTAGACCTGACCGCCGCGCAGCAGTTCGCGCAGGATGGCTTCCTTGATCACCGCCGGATGCGTTTCGCGCACGAAGGTCTTCACCGCCAGGCGACGCGCCGGCGGCGTGGCGATGATGGACAGGTCGCGCATGCCGGCAAAGGCCATGTTCAGCGTGCGCGGGATCGGCGTGGCGGTCAGCGTCAGCATGTCGACCTCGGCCCGGCGCTGCTTCAGCGCCTCCTTGTGGCGCACGCCGAAGCGGTGTTCTTCATCGACGATGATGAGCCCGAGCTGCTTGAACTGCAGCTCCTCGCTGAGCAGCTTGTGGGTGCCAATCAGGATGTCGATGCGGCCGTCGGCGGCTGCCTCCAGCGCGGCTTTCTGCTCCTTGGCGGTCTTGAAGCGCGACAGCACTTCGATACGCACCGGCCAGTCGGCGAAGCGGTCGCGGAAGTTCTCGTAGTGCTGTTGGGCGAGCAGGGTGGTCGGCACCAGCACGGCGACCTGCTTGCCATCCTGCACGGCCACGAAAGAGGCGCGCATGGCGACCTCGGTCTTGCCGAAGCCGACATCGCCGCAGACCAGACGGTCCATCGGCCGGGGCGAGCGCATGTCGGCGATGGTGGCGAGAATGGCGTTGGCCTGGTCGGCGGTTTCCTCAAACGGGAAGCCGGAACTGAACAGCGCATATTCGACTTCATCGAACGGGAAGCAGTAGCCTTTGCGGGCGGCGCGGCGGGCATAGAGATTGAGCAGTTCGGCGGCGGTGTCGTGGACCTGCTCTGCGGCCTTGCGGCGAGCCTTCTGCCATTGCTCGGTGCCGAGGCGGTGCAGCGGCGCCATCGCGTCGTCGGCGCCGGCGAAGCGCGAGATCAACTCCAGTCGCGCCACCGGCACATAGAGCCGGGCTTTGTCGGCGTATTCGAGCAGCAGGAATTCCTGGGTTTGGCCGTCCATGTCTAGCGTGGTCAGGCCCTGGTAGCGGCCCACACCGTGATCGATATGCACCACCGGTGCGCCGGGCTGCAGCTCGCTGAGGCTGCGGATGGCGAGTTCGTCCTGGCCATCGGCCGAGGTCGCCTTGCGACGCCGGCGCTGCTGCACGCGCTGGAGCAGCGCTGGGGCAGCCTGATCCGCGGCCAGGCCGGCTCGGTCACCGTGACCGGCACGGTCGCCCCGAACGCCGAGTCCGGCGAGCCGATCACGAAGGTCCTCGTCAACAACGTCCAGGCGACCGTCAGCCCCGATGGCGCGTTCACCGCGACCATCAACGTGTTCCCGGGCGCGACCCTGATCCACACCACCGCCCGCGACGCCGGTGGCGCCGAGGTTCGTGGCCCACTCCAGCTTCCGGTCGTCGAGGTCGACGGCGATGATCGTGCTCGCACCGGCGAGCGCCGAGCCGGCGATCGCAGCCGCACCGACGCCGCCGCACCCGATCACGGCCACGGACTTGCCGCGGGAGACGTTGCCGGTGTT
>CALEYY010000001.1 GCA_937928295.1 uncultured Moraxellaceae bacterium | reverse complement strand
GGCGGTCTCGTCCGCCGGCAGCGGCGGCGCGGCTTCTTCGATGGGGAGTTCGCGGGCCGCCGGCCCGGCCTCCTCGGCCAGGTCGCCGCCGACCGCCTCGATCGGCAGGGCCGCCTGCGCCGCCACGCGGGCGCCCTCGGGCGTCGACTGGTCGTCCTTGACAATGATCGTCACGGCGGAGGCGCCAGCCTCGGAAATGGCCAGTTCCGCGGCATTGCGCAACGATTGGCCGACAGCGCTTGGACCATCGGCCTGGGTGAGAGGCAGGACGAGGGCGAGTTTCGTGGGGCCCGTGCCAAGCGCGGCGCCTGCGGCTTCGGCGAAGGTCCAGCCATGCGCCTTGGCGCTCGCCTTCATGATCGAATTTGTCGTGGAGAAAAAGCGCGGGCATCACGCCAGCTTTCATGTGAAGGAAATCTTCGCCAACCTGTCGTTGGGTGCCGGCTATCAGATTTTCGAGGGCGTGATGTGGTTCCTGCTCACCGGCGGCATCTTCGCCTGGGTCTTTGATCACCGCCTGTTCAACATCCCGGTCAATGGCTGGACCATCCTGCCGATTTTCGTGGGCATGGAGTTCAGCTACTACTGGTTCCACCGCACCTCGCACCGCGTGCGCTGGTTCTGGACCGCGCATGTGCCGCACCACAGCGGCGAGACCATGAACTTCACCAACGCCATGCGCCAGAGCCTGCTCAACGCCTTCGTCGGCAGCTTCGTGTTCTACCTGCCGCTGGTCTGGCTAGGCGTGCCGCCGGCCGTGGTGATGTTCTGCCTGGCGGTGGATCTGGCCTACCAGTATTTCGTGCACACCGAATCCGTCGGACGATTCCCGAAGTGGTACGAATACATCTTCGATACGCCGTCCAACCACCGCGTTCACCACGGCCGCAACCCGGAATACATCGACAAGAACTACGGTGGCGTGCTGATCATTTTCGATCGCCTGTTCGGCACCTACGCCGAGGAAAAGGCCAAGGTCGACTACGGCATCACCCAGCAGATCCGCTCCTACAATTTCTTGGTGCTGAATGTGCACGAAATGGTGGACATGCTGCGCGATGTCTTCTCGCCGGGCCCGCTGGGCCAGCGCCTGAAACATCTGATCATGCCGCCGGATTGGCAGCGCCCCGGCCACAAGTCGGTGCGTACTTGGGAGACGGAGGAGCGTTGAACAAGAGGAGCGCTGAGTCGGCTCTTATTGCAAGACGCTTGTTGAAAAGTCAGGGCTTCATGCGCGCAAACTGCGGATAGTCATCGTTGATGGTGACCCAGTCCGCCTTCGACTCGACGAAGATGTGATAGCGCTGTTCGCAGCTGAACGGCGTTGTCACGGTGCCCAAGCGCAGGCGGATGATCTCCGGTAGGTCATCGCGGGCGCTGTACAACGGGCTGCCGCACTGGCCACAAAACGCCCGCAGCTTGAGCGGGCTGGCGCGGTACTCGCGGATTAGCTCCGCGCCGGCCAGCAGCTGAAAGCGCGCCCGCTCGACCGGGCTGTTGGTGACAAAACCGGTGCCCTGACCGCGCCGGCACTGGCCGCAATGGCAGAGAGCAATCTCGCTGATCTCGCCGTGATACCGGTAGCGGATGCCGCCACACAGACAGCTGCCTTCGAGCATGATTTGTCTCCTCAGCTGCGATAGCCCGGATCCAGCTTCTCCACCTTGCGCAGCAGCGCCGGCCAGGCAAATGCGCCACCCATGCCACCAGTCTGCACGCGCATCGCCTCGGCAACACCGGCCACGATGCGCGGGTCCACCGAAATCAGCTCACCGCCGGCCTGCGCCGCGAGCTGAATCTGGCAGGTGCTCTCGAACACATACATGTTGAGGAAGGCATCGGCGATGCTGGCACCGCAGGTCAGCAGGCCGTGATTGCGCAGCATGAGGAAATTCGCAGCGCCGAGATCGGCCTGCAGGCGCGGCTTTTCATCCGGCCGGAACGCCACGCCTTCGTAATCGTGATAGGCCAGCGAGGCCAGCACAAAAGTCGATTGCTGAGAAATTGGCAGCACACCGGCCTTTTGCGCACTCACCGCCACCCCGGCACGAGTATGCGTGTGCAACACGCACTGCACATCCTCGCGCGCCTCATGCACGGCACTGTGGATGACAAAACCGGCCGGATTCACCGGAAACGGCGACTCGATGAGCTTGTTGCAGTGCTGGTCAACCTTGATCAGCGACGACGCCGTGATCTCGTCAAACATCAGCCCATACGGGTTGATGAGAAAGTGATGATCCGGCCCCGGCAAGCGCACCGAAATATGCGTGAACACCAAGTCGCTCCAGCCATAAGCAGCGACAAGGCGATAACAGGCGGCGAGGTCGCAACGCAGCTGCCATTCCTCGGCGCTGACTTGGTTTTGCAGTGACGGGATCAACATGGCTTGGCTCCGGAATGTGATGCCATACGCTTGCGATACCAGCGCGTGCGCAGGGCATTTGTGACTTGCTGGCCGACCAGGGCGCGCAGCGGCGACACCTGCGGATGCGGTGCCCGCCCCTGGCTAAGCCGGTGCAGCTGAAACTTGACCACCGCCATATTGGCCAGCGACGCCAGCGTTTTGTTCTTCCAGGTGATAGGCGCAAGTTCCGGTGCCGTGTCCTTGCCATTTCGCCAGTCGCTGGGCAGATGAGGCACGATGGCCAGCGCCGTGGCGATCCCCACCATATCGACCCCGCTGCTCACCACCTCGGCGGCGATCGGCTGGCGACGGATACCGCCGGTGACCATCACCGGCATCGTCGCCACCGTGCGAATGTCCTGCGCGAACTCCAGGAAATAGGCCTCGCGCGCCAGTGTGCGGCCATCGCGAGCATCGCCCTGCATGGCCGGCGCTTCGTAGCTGCCGCCCGACAGCTCCACCAAGTCGACGCCCAGATCATTAAGCATGACCACGACCTGGCGCGCATCATCGGCACTGAAACCGCCGCGCTGGAAATCGGCGGAATTGATCTTTACGGCCACCGCGAACGCCGGCGACACCACGGCACGAACGGCCTTGACGACCTCCAGCAGCAAGCGCGCCCGGTTTTCCAGCGAACCACCCCAGGCATCCGTGCGGCGATTGCTCAGCGGCGACAGAAACTGGCTCAGCAGATAGCCGTGCGCCGCATGCACTTCAACGCCGGTGAAGCCGGCCTGCTCGCCGAACTGCGCGGTGCGGGCAAAGCGCTGGATGATCTCGGCAATGTCGGCCTCGGTCATCTCGCGAGGCGTGCCGAAATGCTTGGACAGCTTGCCCAGATCCAGCGCCACCGCCGACGGTGCCCAAGTCTGCTGCCCGAGATTGGCTCGCATCTGCCGGCCGGGATGGTTGATCTGCAACCAGAACTGCGCCCCCTGCGAGCGGCCGATCTGCGCCCAGCGTCGGAACTTGGCGAGCTGACTGTCATCCTCCAGCACCACGCCGCCGGGGCCGGTCATGGCGCGGCTGTCCACCATCACATTGCCGGAAATGATCAGGCCCGCCCCGCCATCAGCCCAAGACTGGTACAGGCGCATCAAGCCCTCGGACGGTGCCTGAGTGTCGTCGGCCATGTTTTCTTCCATGGCCGCCTTGGCGATGCGGTTGGGAATGCGGGAGCCGTTGGGCAACAGCAAGGGATCGAAGATATTCATGAGTTCAGCGCCTCTTGGCATTCAGATCAGTCTTGAATCGGGGCCAGCCAGCGACGCAGCGCGCTCCACTGCGGCTGATCGGCGCGACGCTGGGTTCTCAGCTCCGCCATCATGCTGTGGATGGCCTGCTCGGTCTGCTCGCGCACCGCCCACAAGCTGGCCTTGCTGACCTCTGCGGCCTGCAGATGCGCCGTCGGGATACGCTCACCAAAAGCGAAATAAAATGGCTGCGGGCGCGGCAGCAGCGTCGGGCCAATGCCACGCACCAGCGGTGAAATCAGATCACCATCACGCACGGCGCGATTCAGGCGACCGCCGCGATCGAGCCAGCGCCAGAGCCGCGAGCCGCGAATCTCGTCGGCATCGAGCAAAATTTCGTAGCTCTCGTTGGCTCCCACCGAGGCAAACGGAATGATGTCGTAACCGTGCTGAATGGCGAGTCGGGCAAAGCCGGTGCGCTGTTTCCAGATCACTTCGTAGCGGTCGGTTTTGCGCCGGTTAACCTCACGCGCGCCACCGGGAAACACCAGAATGGATTCGCCGCGACGCATCAGCTCGCTGCAATTCTCCGGTGTGCCCTCCACGCCGCCGTAATCGGTCACGGCCTGGCCCCAGCCCGGAATCTGAAAGTGCAGATGGTCGCCGAGCGAGCGCGGCAGTACGCCGTACTGCGTATAGAGATGATCCAGAATCAGGCCGGCATCGATGCTGAACAGCGCATGGTTGCCCACAAACAACGCCGGGCGCGACAAATCGAGCCGTTCCAAACCATAGAATTGCGGGCTGAACCAGGCCCGCATGGGTGCCATGTAGCGATGCAACTTTTCTGCCGACGGTGGCGTGAAGTCGCCGAAGGCCTGTTCGGCGAGCTGTTCGGCGCGACTGCGCGTTGCCATGTTGCTTCCCTCTTTCAATGCCTGCATCAAATGCCTGGAGTTATCCCCGGCAGCTGTGGACAAGTTCGTGGGAAAGCTGCCGTGAAGCGGCTGTAACCCTTGCCTGCCAAGGCTTTCCGGGGATTGCTCGAATTTCCGTCAATCGCTGCTTATTCAAACAATAAAAGCATTTTGGCCAGAACGACCGTATTTTTCGTCAGCAAAGCCAAGCGGCCGTCGCAAAAGCAACCCTACAATGCCGAAAGCCTGTATATCTACCCGCTTGCACGGCACTTCAGGAAGAACACCATGAAAACAACAACAAAATTCGCCGCTGTTACCGCTCTCGCCCTTACAAGCTTGACTGCCAATGCTGGACTTTACTGTGTTTTTGACCCGCTGGGGTCACAAGGCCCCGCATTTGGCATCGCCAAGGATTTCGCGCTGGTCGCCAAGCAATGGGGCATCCCGCTGACGCTCAAGGCCTATACCGATGAGCGCGTGGTCACCGAAGATTTCAAGGCCGGTCAGTGTGACGGCATTGCCGTGACCACGCTGCGCGGTCGCCAGTTCAACCACTTCGTCGGCAGCCTCGACTCCGTGGGTGCCGTGCCAACCAACAAACATCTGCGCATAGCGCTTCAAGCCTTGGCCAGCCCGCCAATGGCACCGGCCATGACCACGGGTCAGTATGAAGTGATCGGTGTGGCTCCGCTGGGTGGCGCTTACATCATGGTTCGCGACCGCACCATCAACTCGATTGAAAAGGCCGCCGGCAAGAAAATCGCCGTTCTCGACTATGACAAGTCACAGGCCAAGATGGCGCAGCAGATGGGCCTGCAGCCGGTGGCATCCGATATCACCAGCTTCGCCGCCAAGTTCAACAACGGCCAGGTCGACATCATTGCCGCGCCCGCCATTGCCTACAAGCCGTTCGAAATCTACAAGGGTCTGGGCACCACCGGCGCGGTCTATCGTTTCCCGCTGATCCAGATGACCGGCATGATGATCATCCGCAAGGACAAGTGGCCGGCGGATCTCGGCGCCAAGGCGCGCGCCTATTCGCTGACCCAGCTTGATCGTGCCGAAGCCCTGGCCAAGCAAGCCGAAGACACCATTCCCGCCAATTACTGGATGGAGCTGACGGCTGCCGACAAGGCCAAATATGTGGTGATGATGCGTGAGTCGCGCATCCTGCTCACGCAAGATGGCACCTACGATCCAAAGATGATGAAGCTGCTGAAGAAAGTGCGCTGCAAGATCGACGCCAGTGCCGCCGAGTGTTCGGACAACGTCGAATAAACGCTGTCCGTCCACCTTGCTTGCCGGCGGTCAGTCCGGCATTTTCCCGAAGCGACCGCTGTTGAAGTCATGAATGGCCTCACGGATCTGCAGCGGCGTATTCATGACAAAAGGGCCATAGCCTTCGATGGCCTCGTTCAATGGCTCGCCACTGAGCACGACAAGCTTGGCATCGCTGTCGGCGGCCAGCGTGAACTCGCTGCCATCCTGCTCGAACACGACCAGCTGGGCATCACTCACAGGCTCTTCGCCGTTGACCCGAACCGCGCCCTTGAGCACGATCACGGCGAGACTGCGACCTGGAGGCAGGCTGAATCCAGCCTGCTTGCCGGCATTCAGGCGCACATCCCAGACATCCATGGCCGAGAAGGTGCTGGCCGGGCCGGCATGGCTGCGGTACTCGCCGGCGATGACGCGCACACGGCCCGCCGCATCCGGCAAGTCGACCGCAGGGATGTCGCGATCGAGGATGCCTTGGTAGCCCGGCGCGGTCATTTTGTCCTTGGCCGGCAGGTTCACCCACAGCTGCACCATCTCCAGCGCGCCGCCTCTGGCGGTGAATTCCGGGGAGTGGAACTCCTCGTGCAGGATGCCGGAACCCGCCGTCATCCACTGCACATCGCCCGGACCGATGACACCACCGTTGCCGGTCGAGTCGCGATGCGCCACCTCGCCTTCGTAGACAATCGTGACGGTCTCGAAGCCGCGATGCGGATGCTGCCCGACGCCACGCGGACGCTGTGTCGGCGTGAACTCCTGTGGGCCGGCATAATCGAGCAGCAAGAACGGACTGAGCTGCTGACCGAAGCGCTCGTAGGAAAATAGCGAGCGCACCGGGAAGCCGTCACCGACCCAGTGCTGGCGCGGGCTGTTGTAAACACCACTGATTTTCTTCATGAGCTATCTCCTGTCGGCACCGTGGCATCACCGCCACTCCGCCTTTTGAAAAACTATATATTCACAACAGTGGCGTGAATAGCTGGCATTATCTACCCTTAGCGTTCCATAAATAGAACAGTAGTGGCCTGCCATGCGCGACCTGAACGATCTTTTCTATTTCGTGCAAGTGATCGAACACCGGGGCTTCGCCCCCGCCAGTCGGGCCTTGGGCATCCCCAAGTCCAAGCTCAGCCGTCGCGTGGCGGCGCTGGAGGAACGACTGGGTGTTCGGCTGATTCAGCGTTCAACGCGACGCTTTGCGGTCACCGAAATCGGTCAGGAGTACGCCCGACACTGCCAGGCCATGCTGACTGAAGCGGATGCGGCAGAAGAGCTGATCGCACGCAATCAGGCCCAGCCACAAGGCACGATTCGCATGAGCTGCGCCTCGGCCGTGCTGTATTTCATGGTGGGTGACATGGTGTCGCGCTTCATGCTGCGCTGCCCGCGTATCAAGGTGCAGCTTGAGGTCACAAATCGTGCCGTCGACCTGATTCGCGAAGGCTTCGACATGGCTGTCCGGGTCCGTTTCCCGCCGCTGGAAGACTCTGATCTGGTCATGAAGGTGCTGGCCGTGAGCACACAGCGGCTGGTCGCGCATCCACGCCTGCTGGAAGGGATGGCAGAGATACGAACACCGGAGAATGTGGCCCGGTTACCGTCAGTGCTGCTCGGCGAAACGCATCAGCAAGCCGTCTGGCATCTCGACGGGCCTGCGGGCAGCCAGGCCACTGTGCAACATGAGCCGAGACTGATCGCCAACGACATGATCGCCCTGCATCAGGCTGTATTGCAGGGCGTTGGTGTGGCCGCCCTGCCGATCATGATGGTGCACCGCGAGTTGAGCGAGGGCACACTGGTGGATGTGCTGCCGGGTTGGGCTCCCCGCAGCGGCATCGTGCATGTGGTGTTTCCATCACGACGCGGCCTGCTGCCGGCGGTGCGACTGTTCATCGACTTTCTGGCCGAAGAATTTGCGCAACTGATTGCGAGCGGACGCGGTTATGAAGCCCCCGCCGGATTGGCCGGCACCGTCATCAGCGCTTCTGCAAAAGCCGGATGATGCTGGAGAAATCCAGCGCACCGGCGCCACCAGCACTGTGCGCGGCATACAGGTTGCGCGCTAAGCCGCCGAGCGGAATCGACGAGGCACTGGCCAGTGCGGCCTCCTCGGCCAGCCCCAGATCCTTCAGCATCAGATCCGTGCCAAAGCCGCCGCTGTAATCGCGTGACGCCGGTACGCCCGCCATCACACCCGGCATCGGGTTGTATTTCTCCAGCGACCAGTTGCCACCCGAACTCTGCTTCATGATCTCCGACAGCACGGCCGGATCGAGCCCGTTGTTGACGCCCAGCGTCAGCGCTTCCGCCGAGCCGATCATGTGGATGGCCAGCAGCATGTTGTTGCAGACCTTGGCGACCTG